>CAZCVW010000015.1:0-22573 GCA_964502185.1 uncultured Burkholderiales bacterium | reverse complement strand
CTTCGCGGCAGCCGGCTTCAACGCCGCCGGGCGCTTGACGGCAGCCGGCTTCAACGCCGCCGGGCGCTTGACGGGGGCGGCCCGCTTGGCCGCCGGCTTGGGGCTCCGTGTCACCGTCTCCGTCAGGGGGTCGGCCATCGCACCGGCCGCCCGCCCGTCCCGCTCGCTTCCCGCCGCGCTCTGGACCCGTTCGCTCGAACCACCGAAGGCGCTCAGAAAGGGGTGTGTCCCCAAAGCACCGAACCGGGAGAAGGTGTCGAGAGCAGAACGTTGGACCTCGGCGTAGAAGCGGAGGCTCTGCCTGACGGGAACCAGGGACAGAGAGATCAGATCCCGGCGCACCCCCTGCCCGACATCGGCGAGGGTCGACACCGTCTCGACCGTGGCCCGCAGGGACCGCTCGATGGGGTTCTGCGCGTCAAAGGCGGCGCCGGCGCCGTTGGAACCGGTCTTCGCGTTCTGGGGGATGGTCATAGTCGCTCCTCAGTGGCGTAGACGGACCAAGCCGCCGTTGCTCGTCGTGTTCCCAATTGCTTGGGATGTCAAGCATATCCCACATGAGCAGAGCATTCCCTGGCTCCGTTACCTGACAGGTAATCGATCCCGAGCATCGCCGCTCTCAGAGTGGTCGTATCGATCATTTCCCAAGGGAGCATGCCATGCACGACATCGAAACGCACATCCACACTGAGCCCGCCCGGCCCGGGTTGAGCGGCTTCCTGCGGCTTGGCGCCGCCGCCTGCGTGGCCGGTGGGGCCCTCCCGACCGCGGCCTCCGGTGCGCTGGCCTCGCCGCCCGGCTTCGGGGTGGCGCTCATCATCGACGGCGACCTGCAGTGGATCGCGGCCAGGCAGGTGGCGCCGTCTTCCGGGCTTGTCCGGGCGTTGACCGCGGCCGACCTGCTGTTCGCGGCCGTCGTCCTCCAGGGCCGAGAACCGCAGGAAGACCGACGAACGCCGCGCCGCCGATCGGCGCAGCTTCTCATGGCTGTGAGCGCGCTTTTTCGGCGCTGAGAGCAACGAGAAAATCGGCTCGGTGGCCGGGCGCCGGACTAGGCGTACCGACGGGCGCCGGCCATGGCTTCGGAGGCGTAGCCGCCGCCGAAGACCACGGCGTGGACGAGCAAGGGGTGGAGCTGGTGCAGCGCCACCCGCTCCTCCCAGCCGTCGGCGAGGGGGAACACTTCGGCGTAGGCGGCGAAGGCCCGGTCGCCGAAGCCGCCGAAGAGCCGCATCATGGCCAGATCGGTCTCGCGGTGGCCGCCGTAAGCGGCCGGGTCGACCAGCCAGGGCCGGCCGTCCCGGTCGGCGAGGACGTTGCCCCGCCACAGGTCGCCGTGGAGGCGGGCCGGGGCTTCCGCAGGCCCAGCGAGGTCGGTGAGCCGGTTCGCCACCCGATCGAAGGGCCCCGCCGGCAACCCGGCCGCCCGCACGAGCGGCTCCACCCGGTACCGCCAATAGAAGGTGGGCCAGTCACCCGCCGGTTCGTTCGATTGCGGGAGCGGACCGATCCAGCCCTGAGGATGGTCGGCCCAGCCGAAGGACAGGGCGCCGGCGCGGTGGAGCGCCGCCAACTCGCGGCCGAAGCGCTCGTCAGCGGCGGTGGACCAGGGGCCGGTGTTCACCCGTTCCATGGTGAGGTGGTCACGGGCGACCTCGATCACGGCCGGGACGGCGACCGCCCCCGCCGCCCGGAGCCAGTCGAGACCGGCTGCCTCGACGGCGAAGAATCCGGGTGGCGCCGTCGGGTTGCGTTTGGTGAAGCTCACCAGCCCTGTTCGGCCCGCAAGTGGTCGAGCAGGCCCCGGCAGGCGGCGTCTACCGCGTCGTAGACGAGGGCGAAGCCATCGGCGCCGCCGTAGTAGGGGTCAGGGACGTCGAGGTCGCCCGCCGCCGGGTCGAATTCTCGCATCCGGCGGATCTTGGTTTGCGCCTCCGGTGTGCGGGCCTGACGCCGGAGCCGCTCGGCGTTGACCTCGTCGGCGGCGAGGACCAGGTCGAACCGGTCGAAGTCGGCGGAACCGAACTGCCAGGCCCGGTGGGCGAGGCGCAGGCCCCGCTGCTCCGCCTCGGCCTGCGCCCGGCGGTCGGGCTGGTCCCCCCGGTGCTCGGCCGACGTGCCCGCCGAGTCGACCGTGATCCGGTCCGCCAGCCCGGCCTCTGCCACCAGGGCCCGCATCACGCCCTCGGCCGTGGGCGACCGGCAGATGTTCCCCCAACAGACGAAGCAGAGCCGGAGGCGCACCGCGCCGAGCGTAGGCGCGCGGACGGGTCGGCAACTGACGCCAGCAGAATGGGGGCTTTCTACGCCCGCCACGATCAGTGCAGGCTCGAGTCCTGACCGGCTAGGCGTCCGTCGCCGTCTGGACTGAGTCCGCTTCGCTCGGCTCCGATCCGACGAGTGGCCCCGGCAGTCGTCGACCGACGAGCACGCCGGCCACGGCGACGGTGGCCGCGATGCACCAGGCCAGGGCGATGCCGCGGGCCGGATCCCCCGGGTTTCTTCGGTAACAGGTTTCTTAGGTAACGCCGTGTTACCTAAGAACTATGGACGCTCCCGACCCGGCGTTCACGGGTCAGCGGGGACCGGCGAAGGGCATCGAAGCGACCCCGACATGGTGCTGGTGAAACACAAAAAGTGGCGGTTACCTGGGCAGACTCCCGGTCACCGCCACGTCCGAACGCAAAAATGCCGCCCACAGTAACCTCGACCTTGCGGTTCCGGTTCCTGCGGGCGACAAGAAAAACCTTACCACAGGTCGCCGGGTGTCGTCAAAGCCGGCGAGGAGATTTGTCGGAGGGTGTCGCAGCGCCAGCAGGGTGCACCCCAACGAAGAAGGATCTGCGTACATCTCCCAGCAACTTACTCCGGAATGAAAAAACTAGCAATTTGTTTCAAGTGACTGCTATGCTCTCCGGATGGGTGAATGGAGCTTCTTGACCAACCACGCCCGCGTTCTGCTCTGCATAGCGCACGATCCCGACGCCCGGTTCAGGGACATCGCCGATGCTCTCGGGATCACCGAGCGCAGGGCCTTCGGCATCGTCACCGAACTGACCGGGGCCGGCTACCTGGTGAAGGAGAAGGCAGGGCGGCGCAACCGGTATCAGATCCAACCGCAGCAGCCCTTGCCGGAAGCGATCAGCCGCGAGCGGACCGTCGGCGAGGTGCTGGAGCTGCTCGTCGGCACCAAGCCGACGAGCGGTTAGTGGGCGCCGGTACGGACCTGCGGATCGCCATGCTGGCACCCATCTCGTGGAGGGTGCCGCCCCGCCACTACGGGCCGTGGGAGCAGTTCGTGTCCCTGCTGACCGAAGGGCTCGTGGCCCGGGGCGTCGACGTGACACTCTTCGCCACCGCCGACTCGCTGACCACGGCCCGGCTCTCGTCGACCGCGGCCTGTGGATGGTCGGAGAACGAGGTCGAGGCCGACGCCAAGGTGTCCGAGTGCCTGCACATCTCGGCGGTGTTCGAGCGCGCCGGCGAGTTCGACCTGATCCACAACAGCTTCGACTTCCTGCCCCTCAGCTACAGCGCCCTGGTGTCCACCCCGGTCCTCACCACGATCCACGGGTTCTCCTCACCGGCGATCGTCCCCGTCTACGAGAAGTACAACCGTCACGGCGCCTACGTCGCCATCAGCGCCGCCGACCGCCATCCCCGGCTCGACTACTTGGCCACGATCCACCACGGGATCGACACGGACGCCTTTCCGCTCGGCGATCTCCCCGGGGGATATCTGCTCTTCTTCGGTCGCATCCATCCGGACAAGGGCGCGGCCGAGGCCATCGAGGTGGCCCGCCGGGTCGAGCTACCGCTGGTCATGGCCGGCATCATCCAAGACCAGCTCTACTTCGACCGGGAAGTGGCCCCCCATGTCGACGGGCGCCGCGTGTGCTACCTCGGCCCCGTCGGACCGGACCGGCGGTCCGGGGTCCTCGGCGGCGCCGTGGCCCTACTCCACCTCGTCGGCTTCGACGAGCCGTTCGGATTCAGCGTCGTGGAGGCGATGGCCTGCGGCACCCCGGTCGTGGCCTTCCGCCGCGGGTCGATGCCCGAACTCATCGACGAGGCCGAGACGGGCTTCCTGGTCGGCGATGTCGAGGAAGCCGTCGGCGCCGTCAGCCGGGTCGGCCGGCTCGACCGGGCCGCCATCCGGCGCGGGGCCGTCGCCCGCTTCGGTCGTGACCGGATGGTCGACGACTACCTCACCGCCTACCGGCGCCTGCTCGGCCGCCCCGGCTGAGGCAGCCGCCAACGCCGCTTCCTGTTCCCGCCGGATGGTCTCGTCCCGGTCGCGCAGAACCGCCCGGGCAGCCGACTGCAGGCTTCCGGTGGCCACGACCAGTTGCTCGAAGGACGCCCGGGTCGATCCCTTGTGGCCACCCCGGCTGGTGAGTTTCTGGAACGCCGCCCGGTAGGCGCGATCGGCCTCGCTCAACTTCCGCAGAGGCGCTTTCTTTCCGCCATCGGATTTCGTCATCGCAGTGTCCCCGGAAGAAGGCTGAGGCTCTCCTCCCAGCAACACCTCACGGTACACGGGTTCGGGAAGCGGAATCACGGGCGCGGCCCAGCGCTCTTCGTTCCGGCAGTACCATCAAGGCGTCGGGCATGGTCACCGGGCCCCGCCCCACGGAGCTGGACGGCGGAAGCGCCGCCAACGCCGCCTCTTCCACGCTTCCGAGGAACTCATGGTGAACATCGTTGAACCCGTAAGGGATCGGGACGCGTTGCGCGTGCTCCTGGTCGATACCCGCCCGGAGCGTCGGCTGCTGGTCCGCCACCTGTTCGAGAGCACCGGGCTCGTGGCCGCCGACATCGGCGAGGCGGCCACCACCGCCGAGGCGGTCGAGCTGGTCGACCATGACGACCGTGACGTCGCCGTCGTCGAGATCCAGATGCCCGTCAGTCAGGGGCTGGAGACGATCGCCGCCCTGCGCACGTGCTCGTCCGGGCTGCGGATCGTGGTGTGCTCGTTCGAGCGCGACGCGGCGGTCAAGGAGCGCGCCTTCGCCCACGGGGCGGACGCCTACCTCGACAAGCCCGTCAGTTCCTTGTCGCTCAAGACCTTGCTCCGGGGCTTCCTTTCCGAGACGCAGGCGCCATCGCCGGCGCCCCCAGCCCCCGTCGAGACCGGGTCACGCCGGCTGGGCTAGGCCAGCCGCGTCGGCGTGAAGTGGTCGTCGCCGGATCGACGCCCGGTAGCCGATGGCGAGCGTTGCCGGCGTCGGCCCGCACGACGTGGATCCGGCCCGACTGCTCGGTGGCCACTGCGGTGACGGGCAGCCGGACCGGCCGGCCGTCCACGTTCGCGTCGAAGCGTTCGACGGCGGAGGGAGCGGCCAGGCTCTCAGCATCGCTGGGCGGACCGGATCGGGCAAACCACAACCCGGTTACCGTCGAGCGGGTGCCGCTGCCAATTCACCCGTGGCCAAGTCACCCGTGACCGTTGAGGCGAGCCTGTTCCGCCTCGGGGTGAACTACTGGCCGGCCGAGGTCGGTATGGACTGGCTCAGGGCCTACGATCCCGCGGTCACCAGGCGGGACTTCGGACGGGCCCGGTCGGCCGGCTTGGATTCGCTGCGCGTCTTCGTCCGCTGGGCGGACATCCAACCCGCGGAGGACACGATTGACACGGCGGTGCTGGCCCGGTTGGTCGATGCGGCCGACGTCGCGGCCGAGACGGGTGTCGAGCTCATCGTCACGCTGTTCGTCGGGCACATGAGTGGCGTGAACTGGATCCCGGGTTGGGCGACGGGCGGGACCGACGGCGACGGGCGGTTCCGTGTCGTGGCTCCGGAGAGGGCTCCGTCACCGGGTCTCGTCCTGCGGAACTGGTACTCCGATCCCGGGATCGTCGCCGCCCAGGAGCGGCTGGCCACCACGGTGGCGACGGCCCTGCGGGGCCATCCCGGGGTCTGGATGTGGGACCTGGGCAACGAGAACTCCAACTGCACGATCCCGCCCGACGCGCCATCGGGGGAGGCCTGGCTGGAGCGCATCACCGGCGCCATCCGGAGTGCCGATCCCGGCCGGCCGATCACCATCGGCATCCACATGGAGGACCTTGAGACTGACCGCGGGATCGGCCCGGGTGAGGCGGCCCGCCACTGCGAGGTCGTGTCGATGCACGGTTATCCGGCCTATACGGCCTGGGCGGACGGACCCACCGACGATGCTCTCCTGCCGTTTCTCGCCCTGCTGACGCGGTGGCTGGCCGGCGGCGCCGACGTCCTGTTCGAGGAGTTCGGTCTCCCCACGGGCGCCTCGGAGAACACCGGTCCGGGCCGCCTGGTCGATGAAGAGGTGGCCGCCGTCTACACCGGCCGGGCCCTCGACGGGCTCCTCGAGGCCGGCTGCACCGGTGCGCTGCTGTGGTGCTTCGCCGACTACGACCGTGCTCTGCACCGGAGCCCGCCCTTCGACGAGGCTCTCCACGAGCGCAGCTTCGGCTTGTGGCGGTCCGACGGTTCGGCCAAGCCGTCGGTAGGCCAGATCGCCCGCCGTGCGGGGCGGCGTCGGATGGCGCCGCCCGCCGGGTTGGCCTGGCTCGACATCAGCGCCGACGAGTTCCTCGCCGATCGCCGCCGGCACCTTCGCCGGCTGTATCGGCGGTACCGCCAGCCGAAAATGTGACGCCGGTAAATCGAGGCGGCAGGAGCATTACGGCTAGTGCGTTAAACCGCCACCGAACGTGGATCCGCCCGATTTCTTGTCCTTTTTGTCCTGGCGTTTTTCTTTCAAAGACTTGTCGGCGACTTTCTTAGCGGTCGGTTTCCGTGGTGACTTGTCCGGCATAACGGCCTCCCAATCTTTGTCCTCAAGGTACACCTCCAAAAACCTGAGCCCCCTACTTTCAGGAGTTCGACGGCATCTCGTCGCAGAAATCGCCGAGCCATTCCCAGGTCGATCTGACGGAAGTTTTTCGGAGTGAGCGACCCCGGGTAACCTGCCCTTGACACCAACCTCGCCGGGTGAGCCGGTGCCCTTCCACCAGAGGAGTGCCGCGCCGTGCCGGTCAGCTATGGGTTCTTGTCCACATATCCCCCGACGGAATGCGGGCTGGCCACCTTCACCTGCGCTCTCCTCTCGGAACTTCGCGACGGCCAGTCGCCGAGCCCGGTCGGGGTTGTCCGGATCGTCGACGTCCCACGCCGGCACGCTCATGACGAGATCGTCCACCATCTGGTTACCAGCTCGCCCGGAGGGGAAGCGGAGGCCGCCGCCATCCTGAGCGGTTTCGACGTCGCCGTCGTCCAGCACGAATACGGGATCTACGGCGGGCCCGACGGTGACCAGATCCTCTCGGTGCTCGAGCGGCTCACCGTCCCGGCCATCGTGGTCCTCCACACCGTGCTCGTCGATCCGACGCCGCACCAACGCGAGGTCCTCGAGGGCGTGGCCTGTGCCGACGCAGTCGTGACCATGACGCCCACGGCCCGTCGGCGCCTGTTCAATGGCTACACGGTCGACCCGGCCCGGGTGGCGCTGATCCCCCACGGTGCGCCCGACAACCGGGCGGCGGGCCGGCAGGCGCGGGCCGTCCGGTCGCGGCTCTCCGACCGGCCCACCATCCTCACCTGGGGTCTGCTCGGCCCCGGCAAGGGAATCGAGTGGGTCATCGATGCGCTGGGCGAACTGAGCCACCTCGATCCGGCACCCCGTTACCTCGTGGCCGGCGAGACGCATCCCAAGGTCGTGGAGCGGGAGGGCGAGGCCTACCGCGAGGCGCTGCTGGCCCGAGCCGCCGAGCGCGGCGTCGCCCACCTGGTCGAATTCGACGCCCGCTATCGCGACCTGGCCGGCCTCAGCCGCATGGTGGCGGAGGCAGACGTCGTCATCCTGCCCTATGACTCCCGGGAGCAGGTCACGTCCGGGGTGCTGGTGGAAGCCCTGGCCGCCGGCAAGCCGGTGATCGCCACGGGATTCCCCCACGCCGTCGAACTCCTCGGCGGGGGCGCCGGCCTCGTCGTCCCGCACGGCGACTCGTCGGCCATGGCCGGGGCTCTCCGGCGGGTACTCACCGAAAAGGGGCTTGCCGACCGTCTGTGTGCCGAAGCCGCCGCCCTGGCTCCCCAACTCCTCTGGCCGGCGGTGGCCGACCGCTACCGGGCGCTGGCCCGTGAACTGGTCGACACGCGCGCCAGCGCGGTGGCGTGACGGGACCAGAACCGTCCTTCGCGCACCTGCTCCGGCTGAGCGACGACACGGGGTTGTTGGAGCACGCCCGGGGGGCGGTGCCGCGTCGGGAGCATGGGTACTGCGTCGACGACGCCGCTCGCGCCCTGGTGGTCGCCACCCGGCACCCGTCGCCACCCGGTGCTGTAGTCGCGCTGGCCGAGCGGTATCTCGCCTTCCTCACCCATGCGCAGGCCTGGAACGGCCATTCCCACAACCGGCTCGGGTACGACCGGCGTTGGGAGGACGAGGCGGGCGTCGGCGACTGGTGGGGCCGGTCGCTGTGGGGTTCGGGGACGGCGGCCGCCCGGGCGCCCACCGCCCGGCTGCGGGCCGACGCCCTCTTTCATTTCGAGGCCGGAGCCCAGTGCCGGTCGCCGTGGCCCCGGGCCATGGCCTTCGCCGCTCTCGGTGCCGCCGAAGTGCTGACCGTGCAACGTGACCATCCCGGGGCGCTCGACCTGCTGCGGGCGGCGGCGGCCCGGCTGGGGAAGCCCCGTTCCGCCGAGGCGTGGCCGTGGCCGGAACCCCGTTTGGCCTATGCCAACGCGGCCTGGGCGGAGGCGCTCATGGTGGTCGGCTGGGGCCTCGAGGACGAACGGTTGCTGGGCGAAGGCGTCCGGCTGCTGGATTGGCTGCTCGACACCGAGACGAGTCGCGAACACCTCTCGCTCACCCCGGTGGGCGGATGGGGACCGGGCGAGCTACGTCCCGGGTTCGATCAGCAGCCCATCGAAGCCGCCACGCTGGCCGATGCCTGCGCCCGGGCCTTCGACCTCACGGGTCATGAGCACTTCGTCGACGGTGTCGGCCGGGCGGTCGCCTGGTTCCTCGGGGCCAACGACTCGCACACCTCGATGGTCGACCCCGACACCGGCGGCGGCTACGACGGGCTCGAACTCGGTGGCCGCAACGACAACCAGGGCGCCGAGTCCACCATCGCCGTGATTTCGACGCTCCAACAGGGCGTCCGGCTGGTCGAAAGCCGGCCGTGAGCGGCGACCGGACGGCTCCCTTGGTGACGAGGACGCCGCTGCGGCTGCGGCCCGACCCCGGGCGGGTGATCACCCGGCTCTTCGTGCCCGGCCAGGAGCTTCTGGCCAACGGCGAATCCCGGGCGGCCGCGGTGATCGACCGTATTCTCGCTCTGCCCGACGACGAGGTGGCGGCTACCCTGGAAGCCACTCTGGAGAGCTTCGGCGGCCGGCACCGCCAGCTGAAAGAGGTCCTGGAGCATCACTATCACCTCGTGGCCCACCGGCTCAATGCGCGGATCCCCTTGTCGTCGGAGCGCCGCTTGCTGATGGGGGCGTATTTCACCAACGAGTATTCGGTGGAGGGGGCCGCCCTGTTCAACCCCTCGATGGTCCTCCATCCCGACCAGAGCGACCTGGGGCCCGGCGAGGAGCGCTTCGTCATGAGCCTGCGGGCCGTCGGTGAGGGCCACCTGTCCTGCATCGAGTTCCGCACCGGCGTGCTGGGCGCCCGCTCCGAGGTTCGGTTCGACGACCCTGGCCGCTTCCTCGTCACGGGACGGCACCGTCCCCCGGTCTACGAGCGCGAACTGTTCCACGGCAAGCTGGTGGAACTGGGTGACGACGGAGAGAGCACCGCCTTCGTCCTCGAGGCCCTGGGGGAGCGGTTCACCGCCCCGCAGCTGGAATCGGCGCTGGCCGCCCTCGGCGATCAGGTCCTGACCCGGGCCGGGGCCCGCGAGACGATTGCGCGTATCGGGACGGTGGCTGCCTCCAACTACGGCACCGAGTTCCCCGAGGACTCGGCGCTCGGCGAGCGCGTGCTCTGGCCGATGGGCCCGACGGAAAGCCACGGGATGGAGGACGCCCGCTTCGTGCGCTTCGTCGACGAGGGCGGCACCGCCACCTACTACGCCACCTACACCGCCTTCGACGGCGTGCACGTCGCCCCGCAGTTGCTGGAGACCTCCGATTTCAGGACCTTCCGGATCACCCAGCTCACGGGCCCGGCGGCCAAGAACAAAGGCATGGCGCTCTTCCCCCGTCGCGTCAACGGCGAGTATGCAGCCCTCTCCCGGTGGGACCGGGAGAGCAACGCCATCGTCACCTCCAAGGATCTCCGCTCCTGGGGAGAGGCCAGCACCCTCCAGTCCCCGGAGCAGCCCTGGGAGCTCCTCCAGATGGGGAACTGCGGTTCGCCGCTCGAGACGCCCGAGGGCTGGCTCGTGCTCACCCACGGCGTCGGCCCCATGCGTATGTACTCGATCGGGGCGATCCTGCTCGATCCCGACGACCCCAGCCGGGTGTTGGGCCGGTTGCCCGTCCCCCTGATGACCCCCGACGAGACGGAGCGGAACGGCTACGTCCCCAACGTCGTGTACTCCTGCGGAGGGCTCCTCCACCGCGACGATCTGGTGCTGCCCTACGGCATCGGCGACGCCGAGATCGGCGTCGCCATCATCCCCCTCCGCCCCCTGCTCGACCGTCTCACCGCCGGCTAGCACCGCACCAGGCAACGTTCGCCGCATTCTTCCGCTCGCTGGCATTTGTGTGCGGGGAGAAAGGCAAGAGGCGCAATGAAGGGGGTGCGGTGGCGGCGGCCGGGAATTCTCACCCGTCCCTACGGTGGGGGCTAGCCGGGGCGGTCGCTTCAGAAGCAGCGTGCCCAGGTCGATACAGAGACGGACATCGGAAGCGGTGCTGAAGTGGAGTTCCCTATGACGTCCTCGCAGGCCCCGGCGCTTCGCTTCTCCCTGTTCGGCTTTCCCGTCCGGGTCGAGGGTTCCTTCCTGCTCGTGCTGGGCCTGTTCGGGATGGGGTTGCCGGGTGCCCACATCGTGATCTGGGTGCTCGTCGCCGCGCTGAGCGTCCTCGGCCACGAACTGGGTCACGCCTTCGCCTCCCGTTCGGTCGGAGCCAAGGCCTCCATCACGCTAGAAGGTCTCGGGGGGTTGACCCGCTCGAGCCGAACCGAGCCCCTGACCCGCCGGGAGTCGGCCCTCGTATCCGCCGCCGGCCCGGCCGCCGGGCTCCTGCTCGGGCTCCTGGCCTTCGTCGCCATCGGCCAGCTCGGTTGGGAGTCCTGGACCACCGGAGGGTGGGTTCTCCGCTTGGCGGTCTTCACCACCGCCGGATGGTCCCTGTTCAACCTGCTGCCCGTCCTTCCCCTCGACGGGGGGCACCTGCTCGAGGTCGGGCTGCCCGGCTCGCCCGAGGAGCGCAGGCGGAAGGCGGCTCGTGTCTCCATCGTCGTGGCCGGGGCGGGCGCCCTTTTCGCCTACCGGGCGGGCATGCCGTTCGCCGCCCTCTTCGCCGTCATGCTGGCCGGCCAGAACCTGTCCGAGGTCAAGCAGCACGCGCAGACAGGGCCGTTGGACGACCTCGAGCGCCGGTACCAGGCCGGAAACTTCGCCGAGATGGTGGAACCGGCCCGTGAAGTGGCCAACAAAGAGAACATCCCGCCGTCGGGCCGGCTGGCCGCCCGCCGGTACGCCGTGCTGGCCCTGGTCTACGCCGGCCGGGGCGCCGAAGCCCTCGACGAGCTCGACGGCTCCCCGGAAAGGGAGCAGCTGGGTCCCGGTTTCCGGGGCTACGTGCTGGCCACCAGCGGCGATGTCGACGCCGGCGTGGTCCTGGCGGCGCGAGCCTTCGGGGACGATCCGACCACCGACAACGCCGTATGGGTGCTGCACGCCCTGCTCGCCGGCGGCCGCTACCACGAAGCCGCCGTCTTCGTGGAGAAGCACCACGGCGTCACGCCGTTTGCTCTCGTCGAACGGGCCTGGGCCGGCGCCTTCGGTGCGGCCGACTACGCCTCCGCCGCCCGGATCGGCGACGCCGGCACTCTTCCTCCTCATCGTCATCCAGGCGAGCCGGGCCCGGCTCAGGCCACGCTGGCCTACAACGCCGCCTGCAGCTGGGCCCGCGCCGGCGCGCCCGACCGGGCGCTGGCCTCCCTCCGGAGCGCCTTTCGATTGGGCTGGACCGACATGGACCAGGTGGACATCGACGAGGACCTCTCCACGCTGCGACAGCGCCCCGACTGGCCGGCGCTGCGAGCCGGTTATGGGCTTGGCGCCGACCGCCGCGCCTCGCCGTAGCGAAGCCATAGCTCGTTGCCCACGGCGGCGATCACCGCGGCCACCGGAACGGCCAGGAAGGCCCCGACCACGCCGCCGAGGGCGCCGCCGGCCGACAGCGTGACCAGCACCACGGCCGGGTGGAGGTTGATGGCCCGGCCGTAGACGAGCGGGGCCAGGAGGTCGTTGTCGAACTGCTGGACAAAGAGGCTCACGGCCGCCACGACGATGGCGTCGCCCGTGCCGCCGGAGACCAGCGCGACGAGCGACGCGATGACCCCGGCGGCGACCGCGCCCACGAGAGGAAAGAAGGCTCCGAAGAAGGTGAGCACGGCCACCGGTATGACGAGGTGGGCGCCCACGAGCCACAGCGTCACCCCGATGATCACGGCTTCCACGAACCCGATGAGGGCGGCCCCCCGGAGGTAGCCGCCGAGGGCGGCCCAGGCCCGGCCGGCGAGGGCGCAGGCCAGTTCGTGGCGGTCGTCGGAGAGATGGGCCAGGGCCCAGCGCTGGAAGCGCCGCCCGTCCTTGATGAAGAAGAACGACAGGATGAGGGCGAGGACAAAGCCGGCCACCCCCTCGACGACGGCCAGGGTGCCGGCCACGAGTCCCTTCGAGGACGACCGCAGCACGTCGCCGATCCTCTGGCCCGCCTCTGTCCGGTACCGCTCCAGTTCGTCCCGCTCGATCTCGAGCGGGCCCTCCACCAGCCAGCGCTCCACGTTGTCGACGCCCTCGCTGATGGTCCCGCCGAGCCCGGAGAACTCGTCGGCGATGGAGGGGGCGATGAGCACCCCGATCCCCACGATCGACGCCAGGAAGCCGCCGAAGACGAGCCAGGTGGCGGCCAGCGTGGGAACACGCCGTGACTCCAGCCGCGTCACCACCGGCACCAGCACGGCGGAGAGGAGGAGGGCACCGAACACCGGGAGGACCACGAACCACAGGCGGGTCAGCCCGTATACGGCCGCCAACACGGCGGCGGCCAGCACCAGCAGGCGCCAGGCGACGTCGGAGGCGCGCCGCAGCGGCGCCGGACGGTGGGATCCCGTGCTCACGGCCGGTCCTTACCCCGCGGCCGCGCTGTCATACCGTCGGTGGCGCACCGTCGGTGGGCTGTATGGGTACGCTGCGCTGGATGCTAGGCAGAGTGCACCGGTTCGGCGGAGGGAGTATCTGATGGTGACGGATATGCGGCGGCGGCTGCCGCGAAGGCCGTCGCGGGCTCGCGTCCTCATTGCCATCGTGGTGGCCGCCCTCGCCGTCGCGCTCCTCTCCGCCCGCAGTGTGGCCGGGTTCTACACGGATTTCCTCTGGTTCGACTCGCTCGGGTTCGAGGGCGTCTGGAGGGACCTGCTGTGGGCCAAGGTGGGCCTCGCCGCCCTCTTCATCGGCGCGCTGTTCGCCCTCCTGTGGGTCAACCTCTTCATCGCCGACCGTCTCGCCCCCCCGTTCCGGCCGGCCGGCCCCGAGGAAGAGTCGCTGGCCGGGCTCCACGCCGTTTTCGACCGGTACCCGGCCCTGATCCGCGTCGCCGTGGCCGTCCTCCCGGCGCTCCTCTTCGGCGCCGGCGCGGGCGACCAGTGGGGCGACTGGATCCTGTTCCGCAACAAGGTCGACTTCGGGATCGCCGACCCGCAGTTCGGGCGCGACGTCAGCTTCTACGTCTTCCAGTTGCCCTTCCTGTCCTTCGTGGTCGACTGGCTGTTCTCCGCCCTCCTGGTGACCACGCTGGTGAGCGCCGCGGCCCACTACCGCAACGGCGGCATCCGCCTCCAGGTGCCGGGACAGAAGATCGCCCCGAAGGTGCGGGCCCACCTGTCGATCCTGATGGCCTCCATCGCCCTGGTGCGGGCGGGCAGCTACTACCTCGACCGGTTCGAGATCTTGTTCTCGGAACGGGGAGTGGTGCACGGCGCCACCTACACCGACGTGCACGCCAAGCTGCCGGCCATCAACCTGCTCATTGCCATCTCCGTGCTGGCGGCCGGCCTGTTGCTCTACAACGTCCACCGCCGGGGCTGGGTGCTCCCCGGGATCGCCATCGGCCTGTGGGCCTTCGTGGCCGTCGTCGTCGGGACCGCCTACCCGGCGTTCATCCAGCGCTTCCGGGTGGAACCGGCCGAGTCGGCCCGGGAGGCGCCGTTCATCGCCCGCAACATCAAGGCGACCCGGGCCGCCATGGGTCTCTCCGACGTGAAGGTGCGGCCGTTCGCCTACGACGAGCAACTGGGCGCCGAGGCGCTGTCCAAGAACGAAGAGACGGTTCGCAACGTGCGGCTGTGGGACCCGGCGGTGCTGCGGCGCACGTACCAGCGCCTCCAGGAGGTGCGCACCTTCTACCGCTTCACCGACGTCGACATCGACCGGTACCGCGTCGGGGAGCGGATCACCCAGACGATGCTCTCGGCCCGCGAGCTGAACCCCGACAGCCTTCCCGCCGACACCTGGGAGAACCGCCACCTGGCTTTCACCCACGGCTACGGGGCCGTCATGTCGCCGGCCAACGCGGCGACGTCCGACGGCCAGCCCGACTTCCTGGTGAAGGACATCCCGCCCCAGGGTGAGCCGCCCATCGCCGAGCCCCGCCTCTACCACGGCGAGTCCATCCCCGGCTTCGCCATCGTCAACACGGGGCGCGACGAGATCGACTACGTCAAGGAGGACGGCACGGCGGTCACCAACCGCTACCAGGGCGAGGGCGGGGTCGGTATCGGTTCGCTCACCCGCCGGCTGGCCTTCGCCCTGCGCTTCCTCGACGTGAACCCCCTGATCTCCGGGTTCATGACGTCGGAGTCGAAGATCCTATACATCCGGGACATCCGGGAGCGGGTGCGGACGGCGGCGCCGTTCCTCGACTACGACGCCGACCCGTACCCGGTCATCGTCGACGGGCGGATCGTCTGGCTGATGGACGCCTACACGACCTCCAGCCACTACCCGTACGCCCAGCGGGCCAACCGCGACCGGGTGTCCGACGTCAGCGGTCTGAACCACGAGTTCAACTACGTCCGGAACTCCGTCAAGGTCGCCATTGACGCCTACAACGGCGACGTCACCTTCCACGTGGTCGACCCCAAGGACCCGATCGCGGCCGCCTACGTCAAGGCGTTCCCCAAGCTCTTCGTCGGGTCCGACGAGGTGTCGCCCGAACTGCGGGCCCACTTCCGCTACCCGGAGGACCTGTTCCGGGTGCAGACCAACATGTGGGGCCGCTACCACATCGGCGATCCGAAGGAGTTCTACTCGCAGTCGGACCGGTGGAACATCGCCCAGGACCCGGGGGCGGCCCTCCCCACGCCGGCCACCGTTCCCGGCGCCGCCGCTTCGCCCGTGGCCGCCATCCCGCAGGAACGCCGCATGGAGCCGTACTACCTGCTGATGCGCCTCCCCGAGGAGCCCTCGCTGGACTTCCTCATGCTCCAGCCCTTCGTTCCCTTCTCGGGGGACGACAGTCGCCGTGAGCTGTCGGCCTTCATGGTGGCCAAGGGGGATCCCGACGACTACGGCCAGCTGGAGGCGTTCGTCATGCCGCGGGACCGGCAGGTGGACGGGCCCGCCATCGTCAACGCCCGCATGAACCAGGACCCGGAGGTGTCCCAGCTGATCACCCTGCTCGACCGGGCGGGCTCCGAGGTGCTGTTGGGCAACCTGGTGATCATCCCGATCGACCAGTCGCTGATCTATATCCGGCCGTTGTACGTCCAGGCCACCGGGGCCAACGCGGTGCCGGAGCTGAAGAAGGTGATCGTCGCCTTCGGCGACAAGATCGCCATCCGCGACACCCTCGAGGACGCCCTGGTGGCGGTGTTCGGAGCGGCCCCACCGACGCAGGAACAGGGGCCCGGCACCACGCCGGCCACACCCACGACCCCGACTCCTGGGGGGCCCGTCTCCGAAGAGGCCCGGCGGTTGCTCGACGAGGCCGCCCGGGCCTTCACCGAGGCCGACGCCGCCCTCCGCAACGGCGACCCCGTCGAGTACGCCCGCAAGGTGCAGGAGGGCCGCCAGCTCTTCGACCGGGCCCGGCAGGCCACCGCCGGTGGATCCACCGGCTGAAGTCCCGGCGGTAGGTTCTCGGGGTTCCGGGCTCACCCGCCGGCTCGTTCCCCTGCCAAGATTCCCGTCGTGAATGACGTCCTGCCCCAATTGGGGCTCGTCGCAATCCTGGTCCTGCTCAACGCGGCCTTCGCCGGTACGGAATTGGCGCTGATCTCGCTGCGGGAGGGTCAACTCCACCGTCTCGAGAAGCGCTCGGCCACCGGGGCGGCGCTGGCCCGCCTGGCCCGGGACCCCAACCGGTTCCTGGCCACGATCCAGATCGGCATCACCCTGGCCGGTTTCCTCGCCTCGGCGACGGCGGCCGTGTCCCTGGCCCAGCCCTTGGAGGAACCCCTGTCCTTCCTGGGCGAGGCGGCCGAACCGGCCTCGGTCGTGCTGGTGACGCTCGTCCTCGCCTACCTGACGCTGGTGTTCGGCGAGCTGGTTCCCAAGCGGGTGGCGATGCAGCGCGCCGAGCGGTGGGGGCTCGTGGCCGCCCGGCCCTTGGCCGCCATGGCGGCGGTCACGCGCCCGGCGGTGTGGGGCCTTTCGAAGTCCACGGACGTCGTCGTGCGGTTCCTCGGCGGCGACCCGGCGCAGCGGACCGGAGATGTCACCGGAGAAGAGCTGCGCGACCTGGTGGCCACGCAGATCGCCTTCACGCCCCAGCAGCGCCTCATCATCGACGGCGCTTTCGAGATCGCCGAGCGGACGCTGCACGAGGTCTTCCGGCCCCGGCCGGACGTGTTCGTGCTCGATGCGGACCAGCCCGCCGCCGAAGCGCTGCGCGAGTTGGCCGCCAGCGGTCATTCCCGGGCACCGGTGGCGGTGGGCGGCAAACTCGACGAGGTCGTCGGCATCGTCCACCTGCGCGATCTGCTCGATGCCGGGGACAGGCCGGCGCAAGAGGTTGCCACCGAGGTCTTCGGGCTTCCCGAATCGGCCGGTGTGCTGGACGCCCTACGGGAGCTGCAGACCAACCGTGTGCAGCTCGCCGTCGTTTTCGACGAGCACGGCGCCGCCGCCGGGATCGTCACCATGGAGGACCTCGTCGAGGAGTTGGTCGGCGAGATCTACGACGAGACCGACCGGGACGTGGTGGGCGTCGAACACCGGGAGGACGGTTCGGTCGTGCTCCCCGGGCAGTTCCCCGTGCACGACCTGCCTGACGTGGGCATCGACGACATTCCCGCCGGCCCCTACGCCACCGTGGCCGGCCTCATCCTCGACCGCCTGGGCCGCATTCCGGACGGCCCGGGCGATGAAGTGACCGTCAACGGCTGGACCTTCGAGGTCCTCGCCCTGGCCCGTCACGCCATCACCCGGGTGGCCGCCCGGCCCGTGCCGGAGCCGGCTCCCGACCGCGACGCCGACGACGCAGGGCCCGCCGACGCAGGGCCCGACCTCACCGGCGACCAGCGCTGACCGGGCTACGCTCGCCGCCCGAGCGCCGAGTTCGGCCGGGGCCGGAAGGTCTGTGCTCGCCGACGGAGGTGCGAGCCGAAGGAGGTGCGAGCCGAGCGCCGAGTTCGGCCGGGCCGGAAGGTCTGTGCTCTTGCGCGGCCGGGAGCCGAAGGAGGTGCGAGCAATGGCTGAGCTGGACGAGGGAACGCTGGCCTTCGCCCACCAGATGTTCGAGTTGGCCCGTGGGGGAGAGACCGCCCCTCTCCTCGAGATGGTGGACGCCGGCCTGCCGCCCAACCTCACCAACGACAAGGGCGACACGCTGCTGATCCTGGCCGCCTACCACGACCGTCCGGAGACGGTCCGGGCGCTCCTCGACCGGGGCGCGGACACCTCCCGCGTCAACGACCGCGGCCAGACCGCGCTGGGTGCGGCGGCCTTCCGCCGATCGGCCGAGACGGTGAACGCCTTGCTCGGGGCCGGGGCCGACCCCCACCTCGGCTCGCCGTCGGCCATCGAAGTCGCCCGCTTCTTCGAATACCCCGACATCGTCGAGATCCTGGAGCAGGAGGCGACCGCCTCGGGCTCCTAGCAGTACCCCTGCGGGTATAATCAGACATTGTCAGTCAGATTAATCGACAAGCCAGATTTATTGACAAGCTGGAGGAGAAATACCTGTGAGTATCCGCTTAGGCGACGAGGCCCCCGACTTCACCGCCGACACCACGCAGGGGTCAGTCAGCTTCCATGCCTGGAAGGGCGACAGCTGGGCGGTGCTGTTCTCGCACCCGAAGGACTTCACGCCGGTGTGTACCACCGAGCTCGGTGCCGTCGCCCGCATCAAGCCGGAGTTCGACAAGCGCAACACGAAGGTCATCGGCCTGTCCGTCGATCCCCTCGGCTCGCACATCCGTTGGAGCCAGGACATCGAGGAGACCCAGGGCCAGAAGGTCAACTTCCCCATGATCGCCGACCCTGACCGCAAGGTCGCCGACCTCTACGGGATGATCCACCCCAACGCCGACGACACCTTCACCGTGCGTTCCGTGTTCATCATCGGTCCGGACAACAAGGTGAAGCTGACCCTCACCTACCCGGCCAGCACCGGACGGAACTTCGACGAGATCCTCCGGGTCATCGACTCGTTGCAGCTCACCGCCAACTACTCCGTGGCGACGCCGGCCGACTGGAAGGACGGCGAGGACGTCATCATCGTCCCAGCTGTCAGCGACGAGGACGCCAAGGCCAAGTTCCCCAAGGGATGGAAGGCCCTCAAGTCCTACCTGCGGGTCACCCCCCAGCCCAACCGCTGACGCCTAGGTCCTGGCGCGCCGCCCAGGGCGGGGCGGGCATCATGTCCAGATGTTGACCTCAGGTACGCCGGCCCCGCCCTTCACGCTGCCGGACCAGAACAACCAACCGGTCTCCCTCGCCGATCTGCGCGGCTCGTGGGTGCTGCTGTGGTGGTATCCGAAGGCCGCCACCCCCGGCTGAACCATCGAAGGACGGGCCCTGCGTGACAGGGCTGAGTCGTTTGCCGAGGCCGGCTGCGTGGTGCTGGGAGCGTCGTTCGACAGTGTGGCCGAGAACCGCGCCTTCGCCGTGCAGCAGCGGTTTGGCTTCCGGTTGCTGTCGGATGAGAAAAAGGCTGTCGGGCAGGCCTACCGGGTGGTGCGGACGCCCGACGACCAGTACGCCGCCTTCCCGCAGCGGGTGTCGTACCTGATCGACCCCGGTGGAATCATCGTGCGCGCCTACGGGGTGGCCGACGTCCGGGGCCACGCCGATGCGGTGCTGGCCGAGCTGGCCGCGTTGCGGGGTGCCCGATGACGGACGTCCGGCCCGCCAAGCACGCCTCGATCGGGGTCGAGCCGGTCCGGGTCGGGCCCGCTCCGGCGGACGTCGATCGCGCCTCGGATGCCGCCGAACTGGAACAGCGCATCACCCAGGTCACCCGGGGTGCCGCCCGGGCCGCCGTGCTCGGTGTCAACGACGGCCTGGTCAGCAACGTCTGCCTGATCCTGGCCATCGCCGGTGCGGACGCGTCGTCGTCCAGTGTCCGCCTGGCCGGGTTCGCCAGCCTCATCGCCGGCGCCTTCTCCATGGCGGCGGGCGAGTGGATCTCGGTGCGGAGCCAGGTGGAGCTGTACAGCGGCCTCCTCGGCGAGCTGCGCCAACTGGTCAACCGCGACCCCGAACTCGTCCTCGACGAGCTGGCGGAACGGTTGGAGGAGGCCGGGTTCGCCCGGGACACGGCCCAGCGGGCCAGCACCGAACTACCCCTCGACGAACCCCGTTTTCTGCGGTTCTGCTCCACCACGCTGTTCGGCCTCAACCCCGACCAGCTCGGTTCGCCGGCGACCACCGCCGTCACGTCGTTTCTCCTTTTCGCGATGGGCGCTCTGGTCCCGTTGGGTCCCTGGTTCCTCGCCTCCGGGACGGCGGCCACCGTCCTGTCGGTCGTCCTCACGGCGGCGGCCAGCCTGGCCGTCGGGGCCGTGGTCGGACGCTCGAGCAACCGCCCGATGCTGCCCGCGGCCCTTCGCCAGTTCGCCATCGTGGTGGCCGCCTCGGCCGTCACCTACGGCATCGGCCGCGTGTTCGGGACGGCAATCGCGTGACCCCGCCGAGCCGGACCGGTCCTGGCTAGGCGGAGAGGGCGGCGACGGGGGCCGCCGTTTCACCGAGGACCACTTCCACGCGGGAGGCGCCCAGTTCCTCGGCCGGGAGGACCACGACCCGGACGTTGGGGCGGCCGGCGTCCTCCAGGACCACGGCGGCGAGGGCGGCCAGCAGGTCGTGGGGCGAACCGGGGTGGAACGGGTCGGGTTCCTCGACGGCGAGGAGGACGGTGGCCAGCGGCGACAGCCGCCGGGCCAGCAGTGCCAGCAGGTCGAGGCGGCCCACCAGGTAACCGCGCCCGAGCGACGCAGCGGCGGGCATGGTGCTGACCTGATCGCAGCCGCGGCCGGGCAACTGCACGTAGCAGTCGATGCCACCGGCGGGGAGGCGGTTGGAACCCCAGGGAGCGGCGACGTGAACCTCGAAGCCGTGGCGTTCGAACCCGGCGCTGACCGCCGCCGCCTCCATGGCTTCCCCGGTGACCAGCGCGACAGGCATGGGGAGATGCTCCGTTGCGTCCGTTCCCGGAGCGTCACCGCTCTATGAACGCTGTGTAAACGAGGGCGAGCTGGCTAATCCGCTAGCTTCGACGGCTCCCATGCCCGCCACCCTGCTCGCCCGCGACCTCTCCGTGTCCCACGGCGCCCGCACCGTCCTCGACGGGGTGGGGCTCACCGCCGCGCCCGGGGATCGGATCGGCGTCGTCGGCCCCAACGGCTCGGGCAAGTCCACCCTGCTCCGGATCCTGGCCGGGCTCGTCCCGCCCGACGCCGGTTCGGTCACCCTCACGCCCCCGTCCGCCACCATCGGCTATCTGCCCCAGGAGCCGGACCGGCTGCCGGGCGAGACCCTGCGCCAGCTGCTCGGGCGCCGGACCGGTGTGGCGGAAGCCTCCGACGCCCTCGACCTGGCTACCGCGATGCTCGCGGAGAATGGGCTCGCGCGGAACGGTGACGCCGATGCCTACGGGGTAGCCCTCGACCGGTGGATGGTTCTCGGGGGCGCCGACTTCGACGCCCGGGTGGGCGAGACCTGGGCCGAGCTCGGGATGCCCGAGGCGCTCCTCGACCAGGAGACCACCACCCTGTCGGGCGGCCAGGCGGCCCGGGCGTCGCTGGCGTCGATCCTGCTGTCCCGGTTCGGCGTGGTGCTCCTCGACGAGCCCACCAACGACCTCGACTTCGACGGCCTGGAACGGCTCGAAGATTTCGTCGTCGGACGGGCCGAGCCGCTCGTCGTCGTCTCCCACGACCGGGCCTTCCTGGAGCGTACGATCACCGAGGTGCTCGAGATCGACGAGCACACGCACCGGGTTTCCCGCTTCGGTGGCGGCTGGCTGGGCTACCTGGAGGAACGGGCCACGGCCCGGCGCCACGCCGAGGAGGCCTACGGCGAGTTCGTTGCCACCAAGGGCGAACTGCAGTCCCGGGTCCGCCGGCAGCGCCAGTGGTCCGATACCGGGGTCCGCAAGATCACCAAGCGGCCCAAGGACAACGACAAGGCCCAGCGAGGCTTCTTCGTCAACCGCACCGAGAAACAGGCGGCCAAGGTGAGGGCCAGCGAGAAGGCCCTCGATCGCCTGGCCACGGTGGACAAGCCGTGGGAGGGCTGGGAGCTCCGCCTCCAGATCGCCGCCGCTCCCCGGGGCGGGGCGGTGACCGCCCGCCTCACCGGCGCGGTGGTGGAGCGGGGGACGTACCGGCTCGGACCCGTCGACGTGGAAGTCGGCTGGGGCGAGCGGGTCGCCATCCTCGGCCCCAACGGCTCCGGGAAGTCCACCATGCTGTCCGCCCTGCTCGGCCGGCTGCCGCTCACCGCCGGCCGCCAGTGGATGGGCCCCGGCACCGTCGTCGGCGAGATCGACCAGGCCCGGGCGCTCCTGTCCGACGATGTGCCTCTGCTGGAGGCGTTCCAGTCCGCCAGCGGGATGGCCCTGGCCCGCGAGGCCCGTTCGCTGCTGGCCAAGTTCGGTCTCACCGTCGAGCACGTCGCCCGCCCGGTCGGTTCCCTGTCGCCCGGCGAGCGCACCCGGGCCGTCCTCGCCCTGCTCATGGCCAAAGGCGTCAACTGCCTGGTGCTCGACGAACCGACGAACCACCTCGACCTCGCCGCCATCGAACAGCTCGAGGCCGCCCTCGACACGTTCGAGGGCACCCTGCTCCTCGTCACCCACGACCGCGAGCTGCTCGACAACGTCCGCACCGACCGGGTCCTGGTCGTCGAAGACGGCCGAGTCCGCGAAGGCTGAGGTTCTCCGGGGCGAGGATCTGG
>CAZCVW010000014.1:22063-23459 GCA_964502185.1 uncultured Burkholderiales bacterium | reverse complement strand
CGGGTGGTGCTGCACCGGCGCCCGGCGCCGCGGCCGCTCCGACTCCCGGAACCCCCGCCCCGGGCGGCAAGGCCAATTACGCCTCCGACGTGGGCGTGACGGCCGACACCATCCGGATCGGGACCATCAACATGACCTCGGCGACCCGGAGCCTCGGCCCGGCCCTCGCCGGTGTGCAGGAGCAGGCGCTCGACGCGGCGGTCAAGTACGTGAACCGCAACGGCGGCGTGTCCGGCCGCAAGCTGCAGCTCGTCACCTGTGACGACGGCGGCGACATCACCCGGGGCCGGGCCTGCTACGAGAAGCTGAAGGGCAACGTCTTCGCCTTCATGCCCTCTCTGACCTGGCTCACCGACGTCATCCATGACCGCCTCGTCAAGGACAAGGTGCCGTGGATGTCGTGGGGCTGGTTCAAGAGCGAGTACGAGGACCCGTGGATGTTCCCGTGCCACGCCAACGGCATGCGTGAGGCCGAGGCGGCCGCCAACTGGGTGGCCAAGGTCATCAAGCCCGCCACCGTCGGCATCATGTACCTCAACGTGAGTGAGGACATCGCCGCCCGCGACGTGGCCACCAGGGCGCTGGCCAAGCACAACATCAAGGTGGTGGCGACGGTCGCCCAGGAGTGGGACTCGCCCGACGAGTCGCAGCACGTGCTCCAGATGCGCTCGGCCGAACCCGAACTGGTCATGTCGTTCTCGTGGCCGGCCCCCGTGGCCAAGTTCCTCCACGACGCCGACACCCAGAACTGGGAGCCCAAGCTGGGCTTCATCGCCAACCACCTGACCGGCGACCCCGGCTACGGGCCGATCTTCGGTGACTACATCAAGGACAAGATGAACACCATCACGTCCTGGACCGTCCCGACCGGCGCTGATGACCCCAACAACGCCGACGCCAACACGCCGGAGCAGCAGCTGCACCGGGAAGAGATGCTCCGGACCAACGGCAAGGAGTACCAGGGCTTCAAGTGGCGGTACTCCGGTAACCACCACATCACCCAGTCCGGCTGGATCTGCACGCTGATCCTGGCCAAGGCGGCGGGCGAGCTCGGCGCCGACCTGACCCGTGAGGGCTTCAAGAACGTCCTCGAGTCCAAGGGCTGGAAGACCGGGTTCGGTGTGGAGCTGTTCTGGCCCAAGGGCGACCACAACGCCTTGCCCTACTCCTTCAACCGGGAGTTCATCTACAAGTGGACGGGCCACCCGGACGGCGGTTGGGACTTCAAGCGCCAGCTTCCGGACCCGGTCTTCGACTGCGCCGCAGGCAACATCCAGGAAGGTTCCAAGACCATCTGCAACAGCTAGCCCACCGGCTGAGCTGTAGTTAGCGAGTGAAGGACCGTGGCCGGCCCGGCGGCAGAGGGCCGGCCACGGTGACCAAAACGGGCCGGGGC
>CAZCVW010000014.1:0-21963 GCA_964502185.1 uncultured Burkholderiales bacterium | reverse complement strand
CAGCCCAGTAAATCAGCCCAGTAAATCAGCCCAGTAAATCAGCCCAGTACATCAGCTCCGTACAGAGGAGTCCTCAGATGATCGGAACCCGACGCAGCGGCACCGCCGACGTCGAAGTGGAACAGGCCGGAACCCGCCGCGGCCCGGCCGCCACGGCGGCGAAGACCAAGCTGATCTCCGGGCCGAAGACCACGCTGATCTTCCCGCTGGCCGTCCTGGCGCTCGGCCTGGTGGGGCAGTTCCTGCTGGCCACCCACCTCGTCTACGCCGCCTCGACCGCCCTGTGGTTCGGACTCATCGGCCTCGGCCTCTACCTGCCGCTGGCCGCCCTGCGGGAACTGCCGCTCAACGCCGCCGGCCTCGCCGGGCTCTCCGCCTACCTGTTCGCCAACGCGGCGAGCAACGGCGGGCCCGGCAACTGGGTGCTCGGCGTGCTGGTCGGTGTGGGAGCCTCGGTGGCCGTGTCGATGCTGGGCGGTCTGGCGTCGCTGGTCGTCACCGGCCTGTACTTCGCGGTGGCCTCCCTCGTCGTCCAGATCGGCATCGAGAAGGTCGTGTTCTCCATCGGCGACCTGACCGGCGGCGCCGCCGGCCGGGGCGTGGCCCAGCCCGACCTCACCGGCTACTTCAACACCAACCGGGCCGTCTTCATGATCACCGGCGTCATCTGCCTGATCGTCACCGGGGCGGTCTGGTACGTCCGCCGGACCCGGATCCTGCCCAACTGGGTCATGACCGGCCACCAGCCCGAGGGCGCCCAGGCCGTCGGGATCCGCCTCTGGCAGCAGAAGCTCGTCATCTTCGCCCTGTCCGGCCTACTCATCGGGATCGGCGGGGCCCTGGCCGCCTTCGTGAACGGCACCCCACCGCCCCCGCCGCAGTTCGGCGTCATCTGGTCGGTGATCTACCTCGCCATCCCGATCGCCTCCGGGCTGCGCAAGCTCTCCGCCCTGTGGCTGGTGGCGGCGATGTTCACCGCGCTCCCGGTGATCCTCGAATCCCACGCGATCAACCCGAACTTCCTCTCGGGCGGCATCCTGCTCGCCGCCCTGGTCGCCTCGCAGAGCCAGGAAGCGGTACTCAACCGGCTGCGGATGCTGCGCAGGGTGCCCGAGGTCGAAGCCGTGGCTGAGGTCTCGGTGGCCGAGCGGTCACCGGCCCGAACTGGCCTTCATCGTGCTGACGTTCATCGTGCTGACGTTCATCGTGTTCGGGCCCGGCCGGCCGCGGCCGAGGGAGAGGTCGACCTGCGGGGCGCCAAGCAGTCGCGGGCCCTGGTGGGAACCGACATCGGCGTGCAGTTCGGCGGCATCAAGGCCGTCGACGGGGTCAACGTCCGGGTGGGCCCCGGGCAGCGGGTCGCCATCGTGGGCGCCAACGGAGCCGGTAAGACGACCCTGTTCAACGCCCTCACCGGTTTCGTGCCGCTGACCAAGGGCACCGTGCACATGGGCGACACCGACATCACCGGCGACCCGGCCCACCGGCGAATCCGCAACGGCCTTGGCCGGACGTTCCAGCTGCCCCGGCTCGCCGATGTGCTCACCGTGCACCAGAGCGTGGTGTGCGGGCAGGCGGGCGCGGCTGACCTGGTGCCCCGAGCCGAGTGGCTCATGGAGTGCTTCGGGCTCGCGCCGCTGGCCCACATCCCCATCGCGGTGGTGCCCTTCGGCACGAGGCGGAAGGTGGAGATGGTGCGGGCGCTGGCCCGGCACCCGGAGGTCCTCCTCGTCGACGAGCCCGTCAGCGGCCTCGAAGACGACGAGGTCACCGAACTGCTCGAGGTGCTTCTCGACCTGCAGGCGGACGAAGGCTGGGGCCTGCTCCTCATCGAGCACGACCTCCGGTTCGTCACGGCCGTGGCCGAGCACCTGATGGTCATGGAGAACGGCAGCGTCCTCACTGATGGGCCGGTCAACGACGTCCTCGCCGACGAACGGGTCCGGCGGGTCTACCTCGGAGAGGTGGTATCGGTCTGATGGCTGAGGCACAGGGAAGCGGGAACGCTGTAGGTATCGAAGCCGGCGGTCTCGAGGTCCGGGACCTGAAGGTGTTCCACGGCGTCGTCCCCGCCGTCCGGGGGGTGAACCTGGAGTGCAAGCCCGGCGAGATCCTCGGCATCGTCGGACCCAACGGGGCGGGCAAGACCTCGCTCCTGTCCGGCATCGCCGGGATCAAGGGCACCTCGGGCGGCAAGGTCGTCCTCGACGGCCGGGACGTCTCCCGCTGGCCCGCCTACCGGCGCAGCCAGGCCGGGATCGTCATGGTCAACGAGCGCAAGCGGGTGTTCCCTTCTCTGTCGGTCCGGGAGAACCTGGCCGCCGGCGGGTGGGGCCTCGACAAGGCCGAGATGGAGGCCAAGGTCGAGGAGATGCTCGACCTGTTCCCCCGGCTCCGGGAGCGGGAGATGGTCCCGTCCTTCCGGCTCTCCGGCGGTGAGCAGCGGATGGTCTCGATCGGCCGGGCCCTGATGACCGGGGCCAACTGCCTACTGCTCGACGAGCTGTCGCTGGGTCTGGCGCCGCGGATCGTGGCCCAGCTCACCGAGGTGGTCCGGCAGCTGGCCGACGAGGGCCGGATGATCGTGCTCGTGGAGCAGTACGTGGGCGTGCTCCTCCGGCTGGCCGACAACGTCAGCGTCCTGGAGCGGGGCCGGGTGAAGTTCCACGGGGCGACCCGCGAGACCGCCCTGTGGTTGGAGGAGCACGGCTACCTGAAGCACACCGATGTCCAAGCGGTGGGACAAGGGCTCAATGTCTGATCAACGCCAGCAGTATGAGAACCGTGTATGGGGAGGAACAATGAGTGCTCGCAAGCGACTAGGGCGGCTGTCCCTCGTGGTGGGGCTCGGAGCGGCAACCGCCGGGTTGGGCGTGTCGACTCCCGCGGGCGCCGACGAGGCCCAGTGCGTCACCAACTACCTGAGCCGCGGCCGGTCTGTGGTCGTGGGCCCGTCCTACTCGATCCCGTACCAGAGCATCGCCGGCGCGCCCTACGTCGAGAACGAGATCAACGCCCGGCCGGTGGTCAACAGCTTCGCCACCAACGCCTATGAGGGCTGGATCGGCGACATCGTGCTGGGCACCTCGGGCGTGTACCCGCGGAACCCGATGGCGGCCTATGCCCACTGGCCCCCGCTTCCGCATGCGGAGAACGGCGGGGCCACCAACCAGAAGGACAGCACCGCCTACGGACCGTTCGCCAACTCCTCGGCCGCCGCCGGCCCCCGCTCCGCGGACGGGACAGCGACCGCCTTCGGGCAGAAGATGTCCAAGGAGGCCGGCATCGGCCCGTCCATCGCCACCAGCCACGCCGAGTTCGACGGCCAGCAGGTGAAGGGTGTCGACGAGGTCATCGGCTATGACCTGACCTTCGGCCCGCTGTCGATCAAGAAGCTGCGGTCGGTCGTCGAGTACGCCTCGGACGGCACGAAGGCCGGTACGAAGGGGAACTGGCTGCTCGAGTTCTCCGGCGTGGGCGGCGACAGCGACAAGGTCTACACGATCACCAAGGACGGCTTCGCGCCGGCCGGCGGTGACCCGGCGGGTGGGTCGTCGGAGATGAAGGCCTTCAACGAGGGTGCGGAGCAGTTCGCCGACGCCCTGGAGCAGGCCGGCATCGGCCGCAGTGCGGCCAAGATCGCCGATGGCACCATCGAGCTCGACGCGGGCGAGCTGCTCATCCGGACGGCCGGCCTGAAGCTGTCGATGGACTTCACCTCCCGCAACGACCAGATCGGCGACTCCCAGGGGATCTTCTTCGGGTACCAGGAGCGCTACGCCAAGGTCGAGGCCGGCGATTGCGCCATCGACGTGAACGGCTTCGAGCTCGACAAGTACCAGGACGCGGAATCAGGCGCCCACGAGATCGGCCCGATCCGGGCTCCCGACCCGACGCCTCCCGGCTACGGCGGGCCTGAGTCGGTGACCCCGCCGGTGCCCGTACCCGAGTCGGTGCACGAGGCCAAGCCCAAGAAGAGTGACATCGCCATCCCGCCGGTGGCGGCTCCGGAACTGGAGGCGGCCCACACGTCGACCCGGCCCATCTCGACCAGTGGCCCGCTGGGCGTGACCTGGCTGGTGGCGGCGCTCGGGCTAGCGTCCTTCGTATGGGCAGCCAAGTCGCTCTGGCGGTTCGCCCGGCCCGGCCCGGACGTCAGTAGCAGACGTTAGAAGCCCGGGCGTGACCGCCCGTTGGTGCCGACGAGTACTGGTGGCGGCGGCTGCGGCCGCCGCCACCCTCGTCATCGGGGTTTCCGCTGCCGGAGCCCACCCCCGGCTGTTCAGTGGACAGCCGGAGCCGTCCACCACCGTCCCGGGGCCGCTGCCCCAGATCGTGGTGACGTTCGACGAGGCCGTCCAGTGGGAGTACTCCGGGGTCGACGTCGAGGACGTCGACGGCCAGTCGCTGCTGTCGGGCCCACCGCAGTACCAGGGCCGCCGGGCGACGCTCCCGCTGCAGGCGGATGCCGCCGGGGCCATGCGGGTGACATGGCGGATCGTCGGCGACGACGCCCATCCCGTCATCGGTGCCTACGTGCTCGGCGTGGAAGCCTTTCCGGGCTCGACCTCCGCGCTGCCGGGCGGCCAGTTGGGCCGGGCCATCGGGGAGCTGTCCGGGTCCTTGGGTGAAGGCCGGGCGGGCTCGACGGGTCTGGGGTGGGCCATCGGGGCCGGCCGGTCGTTGGAAATCGCCCTCCTCTACCTGGTGCTCGGCATCCTGCTGGTGCGGACCGTGGTGCTGCGGGGCGGGCTCAAGTTCGTACCCGGCGGCCCGGGTGCGTCGGCCGTGACGGCGACCGGCGTGCCACCCGCCGTAGCCGACGGGGAGCCCGACCGGGGCTACCGGCTGATCCTCCGGCTCGGCGTCGTGGCGGCCGTGGCCATGCCGCTGCTCTTCGCCCTCTACGTCGCCCGGCTCCAGTCGGTGGCCAAGGGCATCGCCTTCTCCGACGTGGTGTTCTCGTCGCTGGGCCAGACCTGGACGCTCAAGACGCTGCTGTGGCTCGCCGTCGTGGGCGCCTGCGCCTACGGGCTGCGCCACTATCCCGGCGGGTCCCGCCAGCACGACCTCTTCCTGCTCAGCCTGGCCATGGCTGCGGCCGTGGCCTTCGGCTTCAACACCCACGCCGTCGGGCTGCGCCCCGGGCTCGTCTGGGGCTCGATGATGTGGGGGCACATCCTGCTCACCGCCTTCTGGGCGGGGGGTCTCGTCGCTCTCCTCCTGCTCGTGTTCCCCTCCCGGGATCCGGAGCGGATCTGGCGGGCGGTCGGGCGCTTCTCGCGGATCATGACCGTCTCGGTGGTGCTGATCGTCGCCTCCGGAATCGTCATGCTGATCAAGCTCGTCGCCAACTGGAAAGGAATGTGGTGCTCCGACTTCGGCGTCGTGGCCGGATTCAAGATGGCCGTGGTGGGCATTGCCATCACGATTGGAGCGGTCAACAACCGGGTCGTGGCCTATCACGAGAAGAGCCTGGGCGCCCCGGTGAACCGGTTCCGACCCAAGCGGGAGCGGTCGATCGACTCGTTGCGCCGCCTGATCATGGTGGAGGCCGCGGTGCTGGGCGTGGCCATCCTTCTCGCCGGGGCACTGGGGGAGACCGAACTCCCGTCGGTGTTCAAGGGCAACTTCTTCCCGGTGGACCTGCAAGAGACGGTCACGCCGGGGCTGTTCGGCGCGGGGTGCTAGCGGCGGTTGGCCCGGTCATGTTGGCCGCGGTCCTCGCCGCGGTCCTCGCCGCGGTCCTCGCCGCGGCCGGCTGCGACGGTGGCGACGACGGCGAGGAGGGCAAGCAGCCTGCTTCGGCCACCGCCCCGGTCGTCGAGCCACCGGCCACGGCTCCCGCCGGGAGCTATCGGGTCGTCTACCGCATCGTGGACACGGCGGGCCCGGCCGAAGCGATATCGACCGACGTGGTGCAGGTCCGAGCGCCCTTCGACTCGTTGCTCGAGCACCGGGAGGGCGCCCCGCCGGGCGGGACGGTGATCTCGGCCACGATCACGAACGAGCGGTTCCAATTCGCGTTCTCCCGCGGTCAGGAGCGCTTCGCCACCGGCCGGATCCCGGGCCCGTTGCCGAACGCGTTCTCCATCGAAGCTCTGGAGGAGGCGACCAAGGCCGGCGCGGCCGAAGCGCTCGGAGCCGGCGAGGTGGCCGGCGTTGCCTGCACCCGGTACGGCTACCGCAGCGGGGGGAGCGATCCGCTGACCCGGGGTGACGCTGAGCAGCGGGTCGAATCGTGCGTGACGGCCGACGGGATTCTCCTGCGGGAGGCCATCGTCATCGGCGGGCGCCAGGTCCGGGTGGCCGAAGCGGTCGACGTCAACCGCCAACCGGTGGTGGCGCCGGAGACGTTCCTCAGCCAGCGGAACCCCGGCCAGGGGGAAGGTGCGCCGCTGCTGGAGACCGAACAGCTCGTGTCCGAGGGGAACCCCCCGGCTGACGCCCAGGTCTCCTCGTTCGCTCCGCCGGCCGGGTTCGACGTGGCCCGCCGCGTCACGGTGAACCGCCAGCTCGGGGCCCAGTCCCCGCCCGTCGCCCTCTACGTGCGGAGTTACGTGCGAGGCACCGAGCTCGTCGTCGTGGAGGAGTTCCTCACCGGCTCGCCCACCGCCCCGTTCCCGACGGGCGAGGGCCAGGCGGTCGAACTGGCCAAGGGTCGCGACGCCCGGGTCGTCTACCGGACCGGTTCCGCCGAGGTGCGCTTCACCCGGGCCGGGAAGGGCGCCAGGGTGAGCTCAGCCCGGCCGGCGCTGGCTCTGGCGGTGGCCCGGACGATTGCCGGCTGAGCGCAGCTGTGCCAGCCGAACCGGCCTCTTCCGGCTCGGGCCCGCGGCCCCACGCTCCGCCCGGCACCATGCTCTCCTCGTCGAACCGGGCCCAGACGATGAGCCCGCCACCGGCCCGTTGCTCGACACCCACTGAGCCGCCCAGCGCCCACACGAACTGGGACACGATCCACATCCCGAGGCCCCAGGAACGGTGCGGGCCGAAGCCGGTGAATTTCTCGAAGGCCCGGGAGGCGAGCTCGGGCGGGATGCCCGATCCCCGGTCGAGCACCGAGATCTCCACCTTCCGCTCCCGCCGCCGGAGACGCACCTCGAGCAGCGAGTCCGGCGGAGAGTGCTTCATCGAGTTGTCGAGGAGGTTGGCCAGGATCCGCTGAAGCTTGTGGGCGTCCGTGCGGAGCACATTGAGACCGGGTTCGATATCGAGCACGAGCCGGTCGCGGGGCACGGCCGCCGCGGCGCCCGCCGTCCAGATGAGCTCAGGCATGTAGACGTCGGCCAGGTCGAGCTGTCGTTCGATGGCGAGCGACTCTGTCACCGCCACCTCCCGCACCTCTTTGAGCATCGAGCCGAGATGGCGGGCGTGGCTCTGCATCAGGTCGAGGATGGTGGCCCGCTCCTCCGCCGAGCGACTGTCGCTCTCCCGGGTGAGCGCCCGGGCCAACGCTTCCATGGAGGCGATCGGTGTGCGGAAGTCGTGGGCGATGGCGTGGAGAAAGTCCTTGCGGGCCTGGTCGATGTCTTCCAGGCGCTGGCGTAGCCGGCGCTCCTCGGCCAGCCGGCGGTGCTCCGCCTCGGCCTCGGCTTCCGCCTGGGAGTGGCGCCGGCGGGAGACATCCACCAGATCGGACAGGACGCCGACCATCACCGCCCCGATCATGAGGTGGCAAGTCCACCAGGCGCCCTCCCGGAGGCGCTGCGACCCGGCCAGGTCGGGTCGCGGCACCCAGAGGATCACCGCGACGAGCCCGGCACAGGCGATGCCGGTGACGAGCAGCGCTCGCCGGAGGTCGAACCGGATGGCCGCGGCCATCACGTCGAGCACGGCGATGGGGACCACGGGGCTCTCCGCGGCGCCGGTGGCCGCCGTGAAGGCCAGTACGAAGGCGGTGTCCACCGCGGTGGTGGCCCACGGTGCCCAACTGGGGATGGCGGGCCCCCGCTCGGCCCGGCTGACGCCGGCCAGTGTGAGCCAGGCGTAGCCGAAGAACACGACGGCGATCGTCCACGCCTGCGTCGGGTAGTGGTCGAAGTCCGCGCCGCCGAAGGCGGTCAGGATGAGGCAATAGGAGGCAATAGCCACCCGCACCCGGGCGATGAACAACTCACCGCTGGTCCGATTCTCATCCTGCAGTAAGGGCCGTGACCCCTCGTTGTGAGCTTCGGCGATCAAGCCCTCCCCCTCTCGCCGATCACTCCATGATGGGCTGGGCGGGCCCGCCGAACAAGGTTTCAGCCAACACCCCCATTCCCCCGGGGCCTTTGGCGCTACCTTCGGAGTCGTCACCGCAGGCGGCGACGAGGGCCGCCGCAGCCAGCAGCAGGACGGTGGGTACGGTGGCTCGGTTCACAAGGGGGAGCCTTTCTGATGAGAGCGATTGCCGCGGCCGGGCTGATCGTGGCGTCTGTAGTGGCCGGCTGTGGGGGCGACGACCTGTCGGCCAGCGAGAAGCGCTACTGCCGGCTGGTGGAGAAGTTCGCCACGCCCACGCTGCCGAAGGACTCGGAGCCCGAACAGTTCACCCAGGTGATGAGCCAGTACGTCGTCGACAACGAGGCCTACTTCGCCCAACTCATCGACAACGCCCCCAAGGAGATCAAGCCCGACGTCGAGAAGGCCATCGTCGCCCTGCGCCGTGTCGCCGCCGGCGGAATCGAAGCCTTCGATGACCTCGACACCTCCAAGGCGGACAAGTGGGAGGAGGATCACTGCCCGTAACGCGGCCGGCGATGTTCGCCTGGTAGCCGGCGATACGCGCGGCGGCGAACCCGCCCGAAAATGCCGATCCGGGCGGATGGAACGAGGCAGCGTTGGTCTGACGCGGTGTTTCACTGGGCGGTCATGCCGCCGTCGGCGGTCAGTACCGCGCCGGTGATGAAGGACGAGTCGTCGGAGGCTAGGAACAGGGCGGCCCGGGCGATCTCGTCGGGGGTGCCGAGCCGGCCGAGGGGATAGCGGATCACGGTGGCCGCCACGCCGGCCGCCAGGTCCCCGCCGCCCCGGAGGGCGAGCAAGGGCCGGGCCATCGGGGTGTCGACGGTGCCGGCGCAGATGGCGTTGACCCGGACGCCGTCCGCCGCCAGTTCGACGGCCAGCGTCCGCGTGAGCGACACCAGGGCCCCCTTGGCGGCCGAGTAGGCGGCGAGCCCGGGCACCCCGACCAGGGCGGAGACGGACGACTGGTTGACGATGGTGCTGCCGCTCCCAGTGGTCGCCGCGGCTGCCCGCAGGTGGGGCAGGGCGGCCTGGATGCAGAACAGGGCGCCGGTGACGTTGACGGCGAAGCAGAGATCCCAGTCGGACGGATTGATGTCGGACACCGGCCCGAAGCCGGCGGCGGCCCCGGCATTGTTGTAGAGCGCATCGAGGCGCCCCAGTTCGGCCACCGTGCGGGCGACGGCGTCGTCCACCGCCTCCCGATCCGTGACGTCGGCGGTCAGCGCCACGGCCCGGGCATCGCCGAGGCTCTTCACCACGGCCGCCGCGCTCTCGCCGTCGCGATCGAGGACGGCCACGGCCGCCCCTTCGGCGCTGAACAGACGGACGGCCGCCTCCCCGATCCCGGAGGCACCTCCGGTCACCAGCACGACCTTGCCCGCCATCCTGAGCGTCCCGATCCTCTGTGTCCCCGTCTTCAGCGTCACAGCCCCATCTTGGCGTCCCGGAATACATTCCGGGTTGGTCCGATCGGCGACTCCTCGGGCCGGCAGTTTCGTCCGAAGGGCCGATGCCGCCCGGGGTGCCCGGAGCTAGCTTCGTCCCGTGCCCAAGACCTTCGCGTGGTTCGAAGGGCGGAAGCGCCCGCCCAGCGAGTACGAGGAGCTGACCGTCGGGCTGCATTTCGGCGAAGAGCCCCACGTCCGCACGGCTCTCGGGACGTGGGATCTCGACAACACCCAGATTCGCAACGTGTCGTGGGAGGACTTCGTCGACCCCTCCCAGCTCCATTACCGGACGTGGGTGGCCGTCCAGGACCGGGCCGAGCGGGAACTGTCCGGGACGTTCGACCTGGCCCGGAGCGCCGGGTTCGTCGAGGGGCTCGACCCCAAGTGGCGGGAGCAGATGGCCACCCTGGTGGGCGGCCTCGCCTTCGCCGAGTGGGGCGTGGCCATGACGATGCAGTACGTGTACCGGTTCTGCCTGTCGTCGTCGGTGGCCCAGAGCGCCCAGCTCCAGGTCTGCGACGAGCTGCGGCACGCCCAGCGGGCGCTGGAATGGTCCGATCTGCTCACCGTGGCGAACGTTGCCACCGGGGCCGACCCGGCCCGGGCCGCGTGGATGGACGACCCGGCCTTCCAACCGCTGCGGCGCGCCGTCGAACTCGCTCTCACGGTCACCGACTGGGCCGAGGCCATCGTGGCCGTCAACCTCTGCCTGGAGGGCCTCCTGCAGCCCTTCCAGCGTGAGCTGTACCTCGGAGGCGGTCGTGAACAGCGGGACATGACCACCGCCATGTTCGGCCGCCACTGCTGGGTCGACGAGGAGCGCCACCTGGCCTGGACGGACAGCTTCCTCCGCCTGGCGATGGAGGCTGAACCCGCCAATCGGGATGTCGTCGCCGGCTGGTCCGAGGCGCACCTGCCGGCCGCGGCCGAAGCGCTCTGCGCCCTGTCCGGCGGGTTCCCGTTCGACGGGGCGGCGGAAGCGGCGGCGGCCGTGGCGCGCACGGAACTGACCCTGCGACTGGACAATCTGGGTCTGGGCAGTCTGGGCCTGGACGGCGGGAGGCTGACATGACCGACCAGACCACGGACTACCGGCGCACCAAGCGGCTGTACTGGGAGCCGAGCTACGTCCCGGTCGAGGCCATCTACCCCAAGAGCGCCTACGAGGGCGTCCACTTCAGCGACTGGGACCGTTGGGACGACCCCTTCCGCATGAGCTTCCGGCAGTACGTCGAGGTCCAGGCCAAGAAGGACAACGGCTACCACCCGGCCCGGGAGGCGTTCGAGCGCTACGGCGGCACCGACCGGATCGACCGCCGCTGGGTCGAGGGCATCAAGATCCTCTACCCGGTGCTCTTCCACGGGGAGTATGGCGCGTTGCGCAGCCACGCCCGGGTGAGCCGCTACGCGCCCGCCCCGGCGCTGCGGGCGGCCGCCTTCTACCAGTCGATCGACGAGCTGCGGCACGCGCAGAACCACGTGTACCAGATCCGCTTGATGAACAAGCACACCGAGGGGTTCAACAACTGGTCGGAGTGGAAGCGCCACCACTTCCTCCTCAAGCCGGCCAAGAGCCTCTTCGAGGACATCGTGGCTTCCGACAACGTCTTCGAGGCGGTGATGGGCCTCAACATCATGGTCGAGGTGGCCTACACCAACCTCGTCTTCGTCGGGATCCCCTCAGTGGGCGTGCTCAACGGCGACTACTCGCTGGCCGGGGAACTGCTCACGACCCAGTCCGACGAGACGCGCCACATGGCCATCGGCCAGTCGACCCTGCGGACGCTGCTGGAGGGCGACGAGCGCAATCTCCCGATCCTCCAGTACTGGCTGGACAAGTGGTTCTGGCTGCTCCACCGCGTCCTCGGCTGCTCCACCGGGCTGATCCCGGACTACTTCGGCCGCAACAAGGCGCTCCCGATGAACAAGATGTTCTCGCGCTACATCGAGAACAACTTCGTGGCCGGCCTGGTCGAGGACCTCTCCAAGTACGGGCTTCAGCCGCCCCGCTTCCTGGAGGTCGCCAAGCGGGAGATGGAGGATGCCAGTCACTCCCTGTTCCGCACCCTCTTCCAGTACAAGCACGTGCTGTTCAACAAGATGTTCGTGCCCGACGACCGGGACATGGAGTTCTTCGGCGAGCACTATCCCCACTGGGAGGAGCGCCACGGGCGGTTCTGGGATGAGGTCCGGGCCGGCGATCCCAAGGACCTGCCGTCGCTGCCGATGCTGTGCCAGGTCTGCCAGATGCCCTGTGTCTTCCCGACGCCCGAGAACCCGAGCATCCGGTGCTCGACCTTGGCCGACCAGGTCTTCTGGTTCTGCTCCGACGGCTGTAAGTGGATCTTCGACCACGAGCCGCACCGGTACTCGGCGGGCGTCACGCTCGACAAGGTACTGACGGGGAAAGACGTGGCCGAGATCCGGGCCCACATGCACCTCTCCGGAAAGCTCGGCGGCGTCCTGGACGAGGCCTGATGGAGGAGGACCGTTGAGCATGACCGAAGCCGGGACGGCGATGCTGCTGTACGTGCGGGCGGAGGGCTGCTCCACCCCCGCGCTGCTGATGACGCCCGAGGCGGAGTGGCCGGTGAAGGTGTTCTCCCGTATCGCCCTGTCCACCCTGCGGGCCGACCGGTCGACCCCCCGGGTGGCCGTCAACCGCCGGACCGGCGCCACACTGGCCGAGGACCAGGCCTTGGGCGAGGTCGGCTTTCTGCCCTACGACCTGCTCGAGCTGAGGTTCGCGCCGTGAGCGCCGGCTCTCCTCAAGTGGTGCTCGAGGGGGCCAAGCCGAACGGCACCGCCCGCATCATCCACACGGTGCTCGGCGAGAAGCTGGCCGAGTCTCCCTGGAAGGTGGAGGCGGCCGACGCCCTGCAACGGCGTACCGTTCGGCTCAACGTGACCGACCGGGGCGAGTGGGTCGACGTCGTGGTGAAGCCGGGCCCGGGGTACGGGGTGTCCCCGGGATTACAGATCGACGTCCGCTCCAGCTCGCCGGGCAAGGCCCACGTCGAGGTCTCGCTGGAGATGAAGAAGATCCCGCTGATCCTCGGGGTGCCGCTGTGGCACCACTTTCCCGCCCTGTGGGAGAAGGGCGGGCGCAAGCTGCTGTCCGAGATCGCCGGCCGCCGGGTGAAGGTGAAGGGCCTCTTCACCCACCCGCTCGCCGTGATTCGCATGCTCCAGGTCCTCGGGGTTCCCCCGGGGACGGTGGGCTGAGAACAAGGGGAACCGCATGCCGCAGGCCTGGACTCCGGAATGGCTCGAAGCACAGATGCGCACCTGCCGGGAGGACGCCGTCTTCCAGGAGGAGGCGGCGGCCAACAACCGGAGCTACACCGTCCACGTCCTCGCCGACCCGGAGAACGGGGTGACCGAGGACTACTGGTGGGGCTTCCACGTCCCCACCATGGAGAAGTCGTTCTGGGGCCAGGAGAACGCCTGGGAGACCGACCTTTTCATGGAGGGCACCTACGCCGACTGGTACGCCATCAACGAAGGCAAGAAGGGCCTGGTGGCCAGCCTGCTCGACCAGAGCGTGTCGCTCTACCGCGGTTCGACGTCGTACCTGGCCATGTTCGTGCCGGCCGTCGAGCGCTTCTTCGAGCTGTCCAGGGGCAATTCGGACAGCTACGCCGGGACCTACGAGAAGGGCTAGGGCCATGATCATTGCCGGCCAGGACATCCTGCTCCCCACGATGATGGTGGGGAACTACCCCAAGCCCCGTTGGTTCACCGGCCAGATGTGGAGCGAGATCCCGCGGGGCCGGTACGCGGCTGACTCGATCTCGTTCGAAGCCTTCTCCGACGCCATCATGGCCATCGTCCACGACCAGGAGATGGCCGGCCTCGACGTCATCAGCGACGGCCTGATGGTGAGCGGCGACAGCCCGTACGCGGCCAAGCTCTATTACCTGACCGAGCGGATCGCCGGGTTCACGCCCTACGGCCCGTCGATCATGCTGCCCACCTACTCCACCGAGCACTCGCCCATCGTGGACGGCAAGCTCGAGCGCAAGTGCCCGATCTACTCGGAGCAGGTGCGCGTGCTGCGCAAGGCGACCAAGAAGCCCATCAAGGTCAACTTCCCGGGCGTTCAGGTCCTCCCGATGGCGTCGATCAACAAGTACTACTCCGACGTGAAGGACCTCGCCTTCGATCTGGCCAAGGTCTACAACGAGGAGTTCAAGGAGCTCGTCGCCGCCGGTTGCGACATCATCCAGCTCGACGAACTGACGTGGCACTTCGGCCTGTCGCTCGGCGCCTGGGAGATCGACGTCTTCAACGCGGCGGTCGACGGTGTGGACGCCGACATCCAGGTTCACGTGTGCTGGGGCAACTACATGGGCACCTCGGGCTACCTGCCGTCGGGGCCGGCCCACGGTGAAGCCCCCGACAAGGACGGCACGGAGTACATCATCAGCCTGCGGGAGCGCGACGCCACCACCGCCCGGGCCTCGGCCATCTTCCCTCGGGTCCACCGGTGCAACATCACCGCCCTCAACTACGAGATCGCCCACCGGGGCTCCGGTGACCTGCAGGCGCTGAAGAAGGGCGCCTGGGAGAAGGACTTCATCGCCGGCGTCATCGACGTGAAGTCGGTGGAGATCGAGCAGGCCGACGAGGTGGCGGACCGCGTCCGGGCCTGCCTCGAGGTGGTGCCGCCCGAGCGCCTCGGCCTGTCCACTGACTGCGGCCTGATCAACCTGCCCCGCCGGGTGGCGCAGGCCAAGCTCGTCTCGCTGGTGCAGGGCGCCGAGATCGTGCGGGCCGAGATCCGGGCCCGCCAAACAGAGGCACAGCCGCAGCCGGACTCAGTGTCGGTGGCATGAGCCTCGTCGGGATGGAGTTGATGCTGGGGGAGGAGGCCGACGCCGTGGTGGCGGCGGCCTCCGAGCTCAATCCGGACGTCTCGGTGACGCATCTCCCGGCCGTGGTGATGATCGAAGCGCCGGGGCGCCTCGAGATCGACCCCGCCCGGGTGCGTGACCATCTCGGCCGGGACTGGGGCCCCGACGACCTCCAGGTGATCATGGCCAGCTACTTCGGCTTCATCCGCCGCTGGGAGGACGACGGTGTCGTGCTCGAGTGGATGCGGGACAACGAGGATTGACCGTGGAGCGCACCGTCCTCGTCTGCGTGAACGTCGACTGCGAGGAGCGGGGTTCCCGGGGCGTGTTGGCCGAGCTCTGCGCCCGCCGGGACGCCGGCGATCTCCCGGACGTCGACATCCGCGAGTACATCTGCTTTTCCGCCTGCGAGAAGGGCCCCAATATCGTCTGCGTCGAAGACCAGTTCTGGTACTGCGGCGTGGGCGAGGCCGACGTCGACGAACTGGTCGAGGCCCTGCAGGCCGGGACGGTCGTGCCGCGCCTCACCGAGAACACCGACTCGATCACCCGGAACCTGATCTTCACGGTCCTCGAAGCCGGTCTCCTGCCCGGAGACGTGTAGTGCGGAGGCTGCTCGCCGCCGGGGGGCCGGGGTTGGCCGCCTACATGGCGACCGGCGGATACGCCGGATTGGAGGAGGTCCGCCAGCGGGGAGCTGAGTGGCTGCGCGACGTTGTGGCCGCCTCGGGGCTTCGGGGCCGCGGTGGTGCCGCTTTCCCTGTGACGGCCAAGTGGAACGCCGCCCTGGTCGAGCCGGGGCCTCGGATCGTGGTCATGAACGGCGCCGAGGATGAGCCCGGCAGCCTGAAGGACCGGTACCTCCTCGCCGGCCGGGCGCACGCCGTGCTCGAAGGCGCGCTGTGCACGGCGCTCGCCCTCGACGCGACCCGGCTGTACTGCTACGTCAACGAAGAGGCCATCGAACCCTTGGAGCGGACCGCGGCGGCCGTGGCCGAGGCGGACGCGGCGGGGCTGACCGAAGGGATCGAAGTCTCCGTCGTGGCCGCCCCCGCCGCCTACGTGGCCGGCGAGGACAGCTGCGCCGTCGAGTACATCGAGAAGGGTGAGCCGTCCCCCCAGCCCCGGGCCAAGCCACCGTTCCCGGCCGCCGTCGGCGTCGACGGACGGCCCACGATCGTCAGCAACGCCGAGACGCTGGCCCATGTGGCCCTGATCGCCCGCCACGGTGCCGCCTGGTTCCGGGAGGTCGGGACCGCCGCCTCTCCGGGCACGCTGCTCGTCACGCTGCCGGCTGAGTGTGCCCGGCCCGGTGTCTACGAGGTGGCGGCGGGCACGCCGTTCTCCTTCGTGTTGGAGGCGTGCGGTGGCGGACCGGCCGGTGCGCCGTTCCGCGGCGCCCAGATCGGCGGGCCGGCCGCGGGGTGGCTCACCGTCGACGACTTCGACGTCCCCCTCGAGCCGGAGGCCTTGGCCGGTAAGGGCAGCATGCTGGGGTGCGCGGCGGTGCGCCTGCTGACGGAGGACCGGTGCGCCGTCGACGCGGTGGCCGAGGTGGAGGCGTTCTTCGCCGCCGAGTCGTGCGGCAAGTGTCCACTGTGCCGAGGGGAGACACAGTTTTTCGCTCGGGCCTGCGGCGGCCTGCGGGACAACAAGGGCGTCCTCGCCGCTCATCTCGACAAGGCGTTGGAGTTGGCCGAGACGGCCCGCACCGGCACCGACTGCGCCCTGGCCCGGTTCCCGGCCGCACCGTTGCGGACCGGTCGTGAACGGTTTCGGGAGGACTTCGCCGCCCACCTCGCCGGCGCGCCGTGCGGGCGGGAGCACTCCGGTGCAGCTGGCCATCCCCTTAGGCTGTCCATCAGCGGCTGGCCGCCGCCGTGGCTCTCGAACGGAGACTAAAAGAGTGGAGATCGACGGCACGACCGCCCTGGTGACGGGGGCTGCCTCCGGCCTCGGCCGGTGCATCGCCGAGCGTCTGGCGGCGGCGGGCGTCACGCTCGCCCTGGTCGACGTGGACGGCGACGGAGCCGGGCGGGCGCTGGACGAGATCGGGGCCAAGGGCGTCGTCGTGGCGGTCGACCTGTCCCGTCCCGAGGAGGTGCAGCGGGCCCTCCGGGAGGTCGACGACCGCCTCGGCCCGGTCGACCTGCTGGTCAACAACGCCGGCATCTCCGGTGTCGGTCCGCCGAAGCCGACGGCCGACACCCCGCTCGACGAGTGGGAGAAGACACTGGCCATCAACGTGACCGCACCGTTCCTGCTGTGCCAGTCGATCGTGCCCGGCATGGCCGAGCGGGGCCGGGGCGTGGTCGTCAACATCGCCTCGATGGCCGGCATCCTCTGCCTGCCCGGCCGTGTCTCCTACGCGGCCTCGAAAGCCGCGCTCATCAGCCTGACCAAGACGCTGGCGGCCGAGACGGCCAAGTCGGGCGTCCGGATCAACGCCGTCTGCCCCGGTTGGATCGAGACCCCGTTCGTGGCCGCCCGCATGGCCGAGCCCGAATTGCGGGCCGCCGCCGAGGCGATGGTCCCGATGGGCCGGATCGCCAGCCCCGACGAGGTCACCGACACGGTGATGTTCCTGCTCTCGACCGGCTCCCGCTACATGACCGGCGTCGCCCTCCCCGTCGACGGCGGTATGGGCATCCTGTAGCGCGAGAAGGCGGGGAGAGGCAAAGGCGGCAGCCTCGGCAACTTGGCGGGCTTTTGGAGATCGCCACAAGTTTCAGGGCTCCGCGGTCAACCAGTCGCGCTGGAGGGCCCACCACACCTCGAAAGTGGTCTCGGGCCGTTCCAGGTGGCCGCCGGTCAGCTCCTCGAACCGGCTGAGCCGGTAGCGCACGGTGTTCTGGTGCACGTCGAGCGCTTCGGCGGTGGCCTTGATGTTCAGGCCGTTGTCGATGAAGGCGGCCACCGTCTGCTGCACCGCCCCGGCCCGTCCCCCGAGGGTGGCCAGGGGCCGGAGGTAGCGCTTCACGAGGACTTCGCCCAGCTCGTCCTCGGCGGCCACGGCCACCCGCAACGAGAGGTCTTCCAGGCCGAACACGCCTTGCTGGCCGAAGCGCTCGGCCACGTCGAGCACCCGGCTGGCGGTGGCGAAGGACGGTTCGATGGCGGCCAGGTCGGCGGGCGGACCGATGCCCACGGTGGCCCGGCATCGCCCGATGTCCGGCGGTTTGTTGGCCACGCCGACGACGTCTCCCTCCAGGATGTCCACGAAGGCGTGATGACCTTTGGCCCGGGCCGAGGCCAGGATCGCCCGGGCCAACTCGGCCGGCTCGGTGCCGGGCGCGGCGCGGGCCCGGATGGCCACGTAGCGCAGGTCGGGGACCAGGTTGTAGGCGGGGCCGAGGCGGCGGATCTCGGACGTGCTGACGGAGCCGAACACCAGGCCCCGCAGGAACTCGGCCCGTTGGCGCTCGTCGTGGCGGGCGATCTCGAGTTCGGCGTCCCGGTGCACGGTGGCCAGGCGCACCCCCACGGCGTCGGCCAGGGCCCACACCAGGCCGAGCATCTCCAGGGTCACGCCCGGTGAGCACTCGGCCGCGGTGGCCTCGTCGGTCAGGAACTCCCGGATCTGGTGGAGGGAGAGGCGATAGGCGATCAGGACGTCCTGAACGGAAACACCCTGGTGGGCCCGCTCGCCGGCGGCGGTGGCCGCCTCCCAGAGATCCTTGTCACTCGGGAGCCGCCGGGTCGTGAGGGTTTTCTGGACGCTCTTGCTGTTGCGCATCGACGACGCCACCAGCGCGTCGTCGGTGACGGGCCGGTACGACGGCAGGACTTTGCGCAGGGCGGCGATGGCCACGATCGCGTGGTCGTCGTCGCGGCGGGCGAGCCGCTCCACCAGCGGCTTGACCTCGCGCTCCCAGGTCCGCTGATCGACGCGCCGCTTCGGTGCCGGCGGACTATAGAGAGCTCTAACCATGTGGCGGCGATTCTAGAGAGATCTCTCTCGCTCGCCGCGGCTTCTTGCGACAGACTGGCCGGCAGGGCGAGACCGTTCCGTCCGCCTGTGCGAAAGGGGGCCTCGGTGGATTTTCTCAAGGTTGTAGGTAGCCGGCGCAGCATCCGCTGGTTCAAGACCTGGCAGCCCGTGCCGCAGGACAAGATCCAGCGGATCCTGGAGGCGGCCCGCCTGTGCACGTCGCCGGGCAACCTGCAGCCCTGGCGGGCGGTGGTGGTCGAGCGGGACAAGCTGCCCGACGACGTCCGTGACGGCCTGCTCGGCGCCGACAACTGGCAGGGTGGGCACACCCAGGCTCCCGTCTGGATCTACTGGTTCGCCGATCCCATGGCCCTGGCCCTCGACTCCTTCCTCCAGCGGACCTCCGAGCTGCTGGCCGCCGAGGCGACGGCCCTCGAGTTCGGCTGGGATCTGAAGCGCATTGAGGCCGCCCTCGAGCACGGTGAGGAGATGCCCGAAGGCACCGCTCCCATTCACGAGTGGTCGGGCCTTCCCATCGAAATAGCCACCGCGGCCGCGGCGCAGGAGACCAACGGTGCCTGCGTCATCGCCGTCCTGGCCGCCACCAACGAGGGCCTGGCCACCTGCCTGCACATGGCCTGCAAGCCGAGCGCGGCGCCCAAGGTGAAGGAACTTCTCGGGGTTCCGGAGCACTGGCACCCGGTGTGGGTCCAGCTGCTCGGCTACGCCGCCGAAGACCCCAACGGTGGTGGCCAGCGGCCCCGCCTGCCCTGGGACCAGCTGTTCTTCTCGGGCCAGTACGGCACGGCGTTCCCCCGGGACGAGGCCGTCACCGCCGAGCTGGAAGCCGAAGAGCTCATCCAGACGGCCGCCCCCTCGCCCGGCCCGGCCCGGCGCGAGGAGCACCGCAACCTCGCCCGGATGTACGGCTACCCCGAGGTCTAGTCCGAGATGCTGGAGCTGCAGAGTGACCTGACGCAGTACAAGACCGTGTCCACCTGGCTGGCGGGGTCGATGGCCCCGCCCAGCCGGAGGGCCCAGTGGATGGACGTCCTGCGCCGCTTCTGCGAGGCGGAAGGCAAGGACCCGGACGCGCTGGTGGCCGAGGGCCACGAAAGTCAGGCGGCCAAGAACGAGGTCATGAAGCGGCTCATCGCCTGGGTGAAGACCCAGTCGGAGAGCGAGAACGAGCGGCACGAGCTCCAGAATGTCGTGCGCGGCTTTTTCATCCGCAACGGGCTGCGGGTACTGACCAAGCCCTATCCCGACGTGTACAAGCGCCGGCCGACCGGCTGAGGCCGGCGGCCCAAGCTCGGCTCGTCGTTCCCCGGAGGCGGCAATGAACCTGGGTGGCATCCTCGCTGGCGCGGCGCGCCATCATCCGGAGCGAACGGCCCTCGTCTGGGACGAGGGCCGGCAGCGCCGTACCTACCGGGAAGTCGATGACCGGGCCGATGCGCTGGCCGCGGCGCTGGCTTCCGTCCTGGGTGTCCGGCGCGGGGACCGCGTGGCCGTCATGATGTCGAACAGCCCGGAATTGTTGGAAGTCGAGTTCGCGACGTGGAAGGCGGGGGCCACCATCGCCCCGCTCAACGCCCGCCTCACCGCCGACGAGATCCACTACCAGGTCAACGACTCCGAGGCCCGCGTGCTGATCGTCGGCGAGGAGTTCGCCGGCACGGTCGACGGGCTGCGTGAGCGTCTCGGGGTCGAGCGGCTCGTGGTCGCCGGTGGGCGCCTCGACGGCGCTTTTTCGCTGGAGACCCTCTTCGCCGAGCACGCGGGACAACGGCCCGACGACCCGGCTACCACGGACGACGACATCGCCTGGCTGGCCTACACCTCGGGCACGACCGGCCGGCCCAAGGGCGCCATGCTCACCCACGGCTGCCTCACCGCGGTGGCCGTGGCCTGGCTGGCCGACATCCAGCGCCTCGAGCCCGAAGACGTCGGGCTGGTGGCCGCCCCCCTCACCCATGGGGCCGGCATCATGGCCCTGGCCTTCATCATGAAGGGCGCCACCCAGGTGCTCCTCCACGGCTTCGATCCCGGGCACTACCTGGCCACCATCGCCAAGGAGCGGGTGACCCACAGCTGGCTGGTGCCGACCCAGATCAAGATGCTGCTGGAACACCCGGACCTCGACGGGTCCGATCTGTCCAGCCTGAAGACCATCGTCTATGGCGCCGCGCCCATGTACGTCGAGGACCTGAAGGAGGCCATGGCCCGGATCGGGCCCGTCTTCGTCCAGCTCTTCGGTCAGACCGAGTGCCCGATGACCGCCACCTACTTGCGGGCCGAGGACCACGTCCTCGAGGGTCCCGGCCGCGAGCGCCTGGCCTCGTGTGGCCACGCCCGCTCCGCCACCGAGGTCGCCATTCTCGGCGAGGACGACCGTCCGCTGCCTCCCGGTGAGATCGGCGAGATCTGCGTGCGGGGCCCGGTGGTCATGAAGGGCTACTGGAGGCAGCCCGAGGCGACCGCCGAAACCCTCCGGGCCGGCTGGCTCCACACCGGCGACATCGGGCGTATGGACGACCGGGGGTACGTGTTCATCCTCGACCGCACCAAGGACATGCTGATCTCCGGCGGGCTCAACGTGTACCCCCGGGAGATTGAGGAGGCGTTGCTGCGGCACCCCCGGATCAGCGCGGTGGCCGTCATCGGTGTGCCCCACGAGCGATGGGGAGAGGCGGTCAAGGCGTTCGTGGTGACCGCCCCCGGCGCCGAGCTGACCGAGGGCGAAGTGGTCGCCTTCGCCGCCGGGCGGCTGGCCGGATACAAGAAGCCGAAGTCGGTCGACTTCGTCACCGACCTGCCCAAGACGACGATCGGCAAGATCGACAAGAAGGCGTTGCGGGCGCCGTACTGGGCCGGCCGAGACCGCATGGTTTGAGTGGCGTCCCAGGTTCTACTCTTCTGGCAACGAGGGGGAGGACGTGAGGCGAAGAATCCTGAGCGCGCTGGCAGCGAGGAAATCCGGCCTCCGGACGACTGCGTACTCTCCATCACGGTGGCCCATCCGCCGGTGGAGCGCGCCCAGTCCCCACCGGGCGGAAAGCGCAACGGGAAAATTTCGGCCGGCTATCTGCAGCGCTTCCAAGCCGCCCACCTCACCGGCCGAAGCAGTAGCACCCTGACCATCCCGGCGCCCCCGTTCGAGACCGTGCTCGTGGCCAACCGGGGCGAGATCGCGGTCCGGGTCATCCGGGCCTGCCGGGAACTGGGCATCCGGACGGTGGCCGTCCACTCGGAGCCTGACCGCCATGCCCTCCACGTGCGGTTGGCCGACGAGGCCGTCGCCCTGCCCGGCGAGAGCGCCGAGACCTACCTCGACGTGGCCGCCATTCTCGACGCCGTGTCCCGCTCGGGGGCCGGGGCGGTCCATCCCGGCTACGGGTTCCTGTCCGAGCACGGCGGGTTCGCCCGGGCCCTGGCCGACGCCGGGGTCGCCTTCATCGGCCCGCCGCCGGAGGCCATCGAGGTCATGGGCGACAAG
>CAZCVW010000013.1:0-24127 GCA_964502185.1 uncultured Burkholderiales bacterium | reverse complement strand
GTCGCTCTTCGTGGGGCCGACGACGAGTGAAGCGCTCGCTCCGGCCACCGACGGGGCGGCTCCTCGTGCCGGGATCGCCGGGGCGGCTTTTGATGGCGACGGCGAAGGGGACCCCGAGGGCGACGGCGACGGGACGGGGGAAAGGGGTGCCGGCGCCGGGGTGACGGTCGAGGGCAGCGGTGTCGAGAGGACGGTCGCCGGGGGCGCGGTGGTGGTTGTGGTCCCGCCCGGAGAGGGCGTCACCGACGCCAGGCTGTGTTGGTACAACCCGGTGTTCGGGGCGAGGTCCTGCTCCCCATTGTCGGTCTCGCCGTTGTTGTCCAGGTCGGAGATGGCGCTGACCCGGTAGCTGTAGGAGGTCGCGCCTTTGAGGACACCCGTCGAGATGGACACCCGGATGGCGTTTCCGGCCGGGCGGGAGACCGTGGCGTCGCCCACCGGGTGCTCCCGGGGGTCGTCCACGCTGGCCACCACGCCCGAGTCCTCCCATTGGGTGGTGACGATGAGGTCGAATTCGCCGTCGCCGTCTTTGTCGATGAGCCACTTGAAGTCGACGTGGCGGTCCGGGAAGTCCTCGTAGGTCTCCACCGTGTAGGTGATGCTCGAGCCGTCGTTGGTGTGGGAGGCGGCCTTCAGGTCCAGGCGCAGGTCGACGTCATCCGGATCGGTGGCTGTTCCCGGCGCCGCACCGCTCGGAGGCGGGCTCCAGAGCAAGACCAGGGCGGCAAGGAGCGGGATGAGGGCGCGGCCTGGCCGGTGCCCACGCAGGGCTCGGGTCGTCATGTCTCTCCTCTCCGCATGGCTGTCCTCGCGGCGAGGACCGAAGCTGAGCGGGCTATCGGATCGAGAGTGAGGGCGTCTCCTGAGGTGGAGCCCAGCCCAGGCTGAGGGGTTGCTGATCCTCCACACCTCGCTTCAGCGGGGCCGAGCCCTGCGCCGTCCCACCCCCTTTGCGTCCGCCGTGTCCCATAGGGGCGGCGACGTCCGCCTTTCAAGCCCTGTGGGGCTCCTGGCCGACCCAACGACCGACATCTGTTCGGAAAGCCGGGACGGTGGCGCTGCCGCCGCCCGGGAGGTCGAGAGGAGCACCTTCATGGGTACGCGGATCGGATGGGCGACCAGCGCGGGGCGCGGGCCGAGAAAGCTGGCGGCAGTGCTGGGCGTCCTCCTGGCCGGCGGGGGCCTCGCCCTCGCCCCCACCCGGGCGCAATCGGCCGTGGCCACCACGTCGAAGTTCACGGCCGTGGCCGACGCCTTCGTCGACCAGTCGCGCCCCAACCGCAACTACGCCAGCGGGACGGTCCTGCGCACCGACAACTCGCCTGTCCGGCGCAGCTACTTGCGCTTCAACGTCTCCCGCCTGCCGGGCTCGCCGACCAGGGCCACGCTGCGCTTGTACGCCACGGCCGCCACCCCCGGCGGTTCCGGGGTGGGCGGCTCGGCCGGCACCAACTGGGGCGAGAAGACCATCACCGCCGCGTCGGCCCCCGCTCCCGGGCCGGTGGTGACCACCTCGGGCCCGGCCCGCTCCGGGCAGTGGATCTCGGTCGACGTGACGCCCCTCGTGGGTGGCGACGGAACCGTGAACCTGGCCCTCACCGCCTCGGGCGGGGCGGCGGCCTACGCCAGCCGGGAATCGGGAGCCCACGCGCCGGCGCTCCTGGTGGAGACGGGGGCCACCCCCACCACGCAGCCGCCGACGACGACCACCACCGCACCCCCCACCACGACCACCACGGCGCCCACCGGTGGCGGCGGTGGCGGAGGTTGCAACGCCTCGCCCACCGCCCGGCAGGCCAAGTACAACATTCTCGGCTACCTGTTCGGCGACGGGCACTGGGGCAGCGGCGGCTACAACTACACGGCCCGCTCCGCCTGCAAGGAGGCCCGCATGAAGGCGGACATCAAGGCGGCCGGGATCAACGCCACCGTGAGTGACAACAAGTTCCACTTCCCCAACGTGGCTCCCTTCGACCGACCCCAGGACTTCGGCCCTTCGCCCGAGACGGCGGCCGGCGTGGCCACGGCCGACGACCTGCGCTACTTCCTGGCCGGCATCATCGAGGGCGAGGGCAGCGGATCCGGCAAGGTGATGGACGACCCCAGCTGGGGCCGGACCGCCGGCGTGGTCGAGCTGTACAAGCGGCTGGGCGTGGTGGTCAAACCCGATCATCCGGCGCCGGCGTGCGGCTGCGCCACCGCCACGGGCTTCTGGAACACCTACGTCGACCCGTCCGCCCCCACGTCCACCTACAACGGCTACATCGCCGTCATCCGGTCCTTCCCCTTCGCCGAGACCACCCGGGTGCCCAAGCTCCGGTGAGGTTGACCGGGGGGCGGGCGGAGTAGGGGCCGCCCGCCCCACGGTCAGAGCCGCGCCGGGGCTCCTAGAGGGCCACGATGAGGGCGAGGGGTACGGCCAGCAGGGCGGCCAGGAACAGGGCCAGCCGGTGGGGCCGGTCGAGCACCTTGGCGGTTATTTTGAGGAGCACCGGGCGCAGCACGCCGTAGAAGAGGCCCAGCAGCACGAGGGTCCAGGCGGTCACGCCGATCACCTCGGCCAGCACCACCCGCACGGCGTCGGCGTTACCGAGGAGGACGGCCGCGGCAAGGGTGTCGGCCAGGGTGGTGATGTTGGCGCCGGCGACGTAGGGGAGGGTGTCCTCCCGCCGGACCCGGCCCTTGGCCACCAGCGGTACGAGGATGGTGATGGCCATCGACACCGACATGGTCACCAGCGCCACGGCGCATCCGGTCAGGAACATGGCCATCGGTCGCTTCGACCACGCCCCCTTCCGGTGCTCGAGGTCGTCGGCGCCGAGGTCGGGCAGGGCCCGGTCGAAGGCCTTGAAGGCGACGAGGAGCACCGCCACTCCGGCGGGGAACAGCCCCCAGCCGGGCAGCACGGCCCCGAGGGCGTCCACCGCCCATCCGAAGAGCACATCGGTGACGGCCACGACCCCCGGCGAGGCGGCCAGATGCAGACCGTCGAGGCTCCCGCCGTTGAGGAGCAGCCAGCCGAGCAAGGCGCCCGGCAAGTAGGCGCACACGGTCATGAGCAGGGCCAGCACACCGACCGACAGGGGGATGCGGCGCCCCGTTCCCGCCCTGCGCCGGCTGGCGTAGGCGAACCCCACCACGAGGACGATGAAGGAGGCTCCCAGGCGGGAGCCGGTGAGCATGGCGAAGGCCTCGGAGCGGTCGAGCGCCCCGCCGTCGAGCAGCGTGAGCGACGACGCCGCCACCGGTGACCCGGACAGCAGCAGGCAGGCTCCCAGCCACCCCAGCCCCAACGCGCTCCAGGCCCCGTCGGTGAGGGCGGAGCCCTCCAGGTGGGGGACGAGCGCCATGGCGCCGGACTTCATGAGCCCCAGGGCCACCACGAAGAGCCCGATCCCGACGAACACGGCCAGGAGGCGGGCGGCGAGCGGGCGGGCCTTGGGCAGCCGCGGCGTGGCGTCGCCGTTCGGGCTGGCCGCGGTGGGGGTAGGCACCTCCGCGTTCGTCTGGAAAGAGACCGCTGATGTCTTCACTCCCACCTGCCCCACTGGTCGATGGCCCCCCGTCGGGGCTGCCTCTGCAGTGTCGGGAGCCGAAGTCCGGGCTCGGCTGAAGCGGGTCTGAAGCTGGGCTGAAGGCGGGTCATCACCCCTGGAGGACGGGAATCTCCACACGCCCTTCAGCTTCCCTTCAGCCCCGCTCCAGCTTGTCTTGAGCGCCCGGCCCGACACTCTCGAGGTGCGGCCGGTTCCCCCGGCCAGTGAGGTCGGTGTGCTGTGCGTTCGAAGATCGAGCAGGGTAGGGCCCCGCGGCGGAGCCGGGGCAGGCAGGCCGTGGCCTTCCTGGCCGTGGCCTTGCTGGCCGGCGCCTGCACCGCCGGAGGGCAGCAAGAGCAGCCCGAGCAGGTGCTTTCGGACCCGAAGGGGTGGATGCCCGCCGGAGCTTCGCAACCGGCCGTACTCGGCGTGAAGTGGGACTGGGACCGGCTCGCCTCCTACCAGTCGTATCTCGAGAGCTTCCAGGGAGGCGACACCTTCTACGAGCTGGTGTGGTGCGACGTCGAGCCGGCGCCGGGGGCGCGGGACTGGAGTCGCATCGACGAGGTGGTGGACGGCGCGGCCGGCGTCGGCTTCGAGATGAACCTCAAGATCCGCACCGGTTCCTGCTGGGCCACCAACGCCCGGTTGGAGGCCCGGGGCGGAAAGAACAAGACCGCCTCGCTCCTGCCCAGGGACATGGCCGCCTACGAGGATTTCGTGCGGGCCGTGGTGACCCGCTACGCCCCCCTCGGGGTGCACCGCTACGCGGTGGAGAACGAGGTCAACGGGAACGGCTTCTGGCAGTCGACCCCCGCCGATTACGAGCGCCTCGTCCGCACGGCTTCGGCCGTGATCCGGGCGGCCGACCCGAAGGCCATCGTGCTCGACGGCGGCATCAGCTCCACCGCCTATGGCGCCGGGATGGCCCAGTGGCTCCTCGGCCAGGGCCGGGACGACGAGGCCGTGGCCGCCTACAGCTCCTTCTACGAACGCCGCTTTGAGGTCCGCCAGGAGCAGCTTCCCCGGGTGCACGACGCCGACGGGCTGCGCTCCGCCCTTCAGGGTGAGCAGCCCGCCCGCAACCTGGTCTTCCTCGAGGCCACCTTCCGCTTGGCGGCCGCCGGCGTCCTCGACGCCTACCAGCTCCACTTCTACGAGCCGTGGGGCAACGTCCCGCAGCTGCTCTCCTACCTGCACACCCGCCTGCCCGCCAACCTGCCCGTCGAGTCCTGGGAGACGGGCATCTTCTGGCCTGGCGGAGACGAACGCGCCTTGTCCGCCGAGACGGCCAAGTTGACGTCGCTGCTCCTGGCCGGCGGTGTCCGGCGGGTCATCTGGCTGCCCAGTGCCCACGACCCGGGGGGCCGGAAGGCCACGGAGGTCCGCTGGGGCCTCTTCGGCTCGGACGATCAGCCCCGGGCCTCGGCGCTGCTCTTCCGGGACGTGGCCCGGTCGGCGGCCGGCGCTTCGGTGCACGGCATACCCGGCGACGAGGTGCGGGGCGTGACGCTGTCCCAGAACGACAGGACGGTCATGGTTCTCTGGAGTGACAACCCGGCCCATCTGACGGGGCCGCTCCCGGCGGGAAGCGACGTCCGGAGCGTTGACGGCGGGACGGGCTCTGGTGACCAACAGGCATTGGCGGTCGACCGCGTCCCGCTGGTGGTGACGCTGCCGGCGTCCGCCGAAGCGGCTCTGGGTCTGGTCCGATGATAGGAGCGAATGTGGATGTGGACATGGCCACCGGGCTGCGGCGCCGGCTCGTCCGGGTCGAGCGCCATCTGCGCTGGGCCCGCACCCAGGGGGTGGGACGGCTGGTGGAGGAGGACGACCTCGACGTCGCCGAGCGGGCCCGCCGGGCCCTGACCAAGTGGCGGTGGCGCCGGCAGCACGGGGCCACGCCGGGCGGCGCCGTCGCCGTGTTCCTGGTCGGCGTGCAGCGCTCGGGGACCAACATGGTGGTGCGGGGCCTGGAGGCCTCCCCGGAGTTCGAGGTCCACAACGAGAACGACCGGCGGGCCTTCGACCGCTTCCGCCTCCGCCCCCTCCCCGCCGTGCGGGCCATCGTCGAGGCCAGCGGGCACCACTTCGTGCTCTTCAAGCCCCTGTGCGACTCCCACCGCGTCGACGAGCTACTCGACGGGTTGGGGACGTCGAGCCCGGGCCGGGCCATCTGGGCCTACCGGTCGGTCGACGGCCGGGTGGCCTCGGCGCTGGCCAAGTTCGGCGACACCAACCTGCGGGTGCTCCGCGAGCTCGCCGCCGGCGGGGGCCGGGACCGCTGGCAGGCCCAGGGGCTGTCGCCGGCCAGCCTGGAGCTCATCGAGAGCTTCGACTACGAGACCATGACCCCGGCCACCGCCGCCGCCCTCTTCTGGTTCGTGCGCAACGTCCTCGTCTTCGAGCACGGCCTCGACCACCGCCCCGACGTGGCCGTCGTCTCCTACGACGCCCTGGTGGCCGACCCCGAGGCCCGCATGCGGGAGCTGTGCGCCTTCCTCGGCGTGGGTTACGACCCGCGCCTGGTCGCCCATGTGGAGGCCCGCCCGCCCCGGGACCGTCGCCCCCTCGACATCGACCCCCGGGTGCGGGAGCTGTGCACCGACCTCGAGGTCCGTCTCACGGCGCTGTGGACGGGCGCCGCCGGACCGGCCCGGCGTTAGCCCCGCCAGAAGACCACGATGCCAGAGACGGTCACCGAGGCCTGGCGCCCGCGACCTCGACGATGAACCGGGCGCCCTGGCGCTCGCAGCGGAGGTTCGTCCACTCTCCAGGCTGGACCTTGACCCCGACCGGCGACGTCGGTCGCACGCCGATCCCAGCCTACGTTTCCGGCTGTTCGAAGGTCGGTTTCGCAGGGAGGGTCGACCGCGACAGCGGGGCGGTTGGAGGCGCGAGCGGGGTCGATGGTCTGCCTCGGCCTACGCCGGGGGGAACTCGGCGAAGTAGCGCTGCATCTTCCCGTTCACGATTGTGAACTCGCCGCCGACCGCCAAGGCGCCCGTCGCCTTGTCGACCGCCATGGTCAACGCGCCCTGGGGGCTGTTGGCGGGCGGGTTCCAGCTCGTGATCGTGTCGTTCCAGTTGGTGACCAGAACCGGCCGGACGCTGAAGAGCTTGCGCCGCGGCTGCGGCTGGTCGCAGATGAAGGCGGTGACCTTGTGACCGGCGTCGCCCAGGCAGTAGTTCGTGAAGTGCCCACCGGCGAAGACCTCACCGTCGAAGGTGGCGACGCTGTGGACCCCGCCGTCGGTCTGGTAAGAGTGCCGCAGCGACCCGTCCGGGTTCCAGACCAGCAGGTGGCCGCCGGATCCCCCACCGCCGCCGTAGATGCCGTCCGCGTCGGCGGCGACGGCGTACACCCGGTACCCGGGGGACACGAAGTCCCGGTCCGCCACGCCCGTCGAGGGGTCGAGCGCGGCCGCGTACCCGTTGGCGCTGCTGCCGTTGAGGGTCTTGAACTGGCCGACGGTGTAGACGCGGTCGAAGTCGGCCGAGTAGGTCATTCCCAGCACCGTCCCGTCGACCCGGGGCTGCCACTCCACGGCCGGCGTGGCGGAGACGGGACCGGCCAACGCGAAGGCGGCCAGCTTCTTGCGGGCCTTTCCCTGCACGGCCGTGAACTCACCGCCGGCGTAGAGGAACGCCGGTGAGAGGGTCAGCGCGTTGACCCGGCCGTTGGCGCTCGGGTTCCAGGGCGAGACGGCGCCCGAGGCGACGTCGAAAGCTGCCAGGTTGCTGCGGGACGCCGTGCCTCCCGGCCCCGTCGCAGAACTGAACCGGCCGCCGGCGTAGAGCGTCCCACCATCGACGGCCAAGGCGTTCACGGTCCCGTCGGTGCCGGGGCTCCACCCGGGCAGCACGTCACCGGTCACGGCGTCGAGGGCGGCGAGGTGGTTCCGGATGAGCACCGCTCCGGACCGCGCGGTGACACGGGTGAAGTCACCGCCGAGGTAGACGACGCCGGCGGCGGAGTCGAAGACGACGGCACGGACCGGCGCGTTGGATTGCGCAGAAGGTTGCGGGCTCACCGTCACGGCGGCGGCGGCGGGGAGCGTCGAGCCGGCGATGAGGGCGATCACCACGGCGGCCGCCTGGGCGGCGCGAGCACGGGACAATGGGTTCTCCTTGGTGGCTGAGACGATGAGGCGTTCGTCGGCTGGGGCGGGCGTCAGCCGAGGCCGAGGGCGGGGTCCGTCCGGATCGACGCGGTGCCGGCGTCGCCGGCGTGCCCGAGGAACGGGCCCGGCACACCGAGCATCTCCTGGATTCCCTTCAGCACCGAGTAGTGGTTGAAGCGGACGGCCGACAGGGAGCCCGGGGGCGTCGACGGTGAGAGGACGATGAACGGGACTCGCATGTCCCGCTTGTTCCCCTCGTCCCAGGTGAGGATGATCGCCGTCTTCCCCGCCTGGTACTCGTCGCTGGCGAGGAGCCGGGGGATGAAGTCCCTCGACCAGTTGTCACCCGCCCGGATCTTCTGCGACAGCGTCGTCGTCGTGGGCGACTTGTGCATGTCGTTGATCTTGTTCGGGATGATCAGGTTGAACCGGGCCGCCAGCGGGTTCGACGAAGCCGTCAGCGGCACGGCGTACTGGGGGCAGAGCGGCGTCCGGATGCGGGTGTAGTACTGGTACGCGGTGTGGTTCACGACGAAGTTGCCCGACCCCTTCAGGTAGCAGTTGGACGGCATCGACTCCGCCAACTGCAGCGCGTCCGGTCCCATCGCCTCGAAGAGGCTGACCGAGGACTGCGGCCAGACCGTCGGGTCCTTGTTGGACGTGATCTCCACCTCCCGTCCGTTCTGGTAGCCGGTGTAGCCCGACGTCAGCGCCACGTAGTTCGCCAGGCTCGTCAGGGTCAGCGACCACATGTTCGTTGACGAGGCGCACTGGCTGGCCAGCGAGTTCAGGTAGGGCGCGTCGGCGGTGTTGCCGATCACCTGCTTGAGGGACTTGTTTTCGAACACGATGAGGGCGACGTGCTCCCAGCCGCCGGCCGGAGGCGCCGACGACGCCGTACCGCAGGGCCCCGCGGGGACCGCGACGCCGCCTACCTCGACGTTTGTCGTGGCCGCGGCGATCGCGGCGAGCACGAAGACGAGCGTCAGGCGCCGGCGACCGACGCCCCTCCGTTGTGTCATGGTCCTCATGGGCCCTCCCTTACGGCGTCGGCAGCCTCCGGCCGGGGGCGCCCCCCGAGCCTCCCGATGATCCGGTGTGGGCCTGTCGGCGCTCTTGGCGCCGGCTGAAAGGGCGCTGAAGCCTTTGCGATGCAATGACCCCGCTCCCGGCGTCGGGAGCGGGGTCGAATGGTCTGCCGGTGGGGGCGGGAAGTGCCGGTTCAGGAGGCGGTCGGTTCGGGCCAGTTTGCCGGGCTGTCCTCGTGGCTGGGTGCGATCTCATGGCTGCGTTGGTAGCCGCCGTATACCAGGGCGGCGGCGAGCGGGACGGCGAGCCAGGCGCCGATGGAGAGAGCGCTGGTTTCGACGACGAGCTTGAGCACCAGCATGGCGGCTACGGCCGCCCCGGCGATGAGATCGGCTCGTTCCCAGCTCACCGCCAGGGTAGGGAGTTTGACCGTGGTGAACTCGCTGAGGACGACCCGGGCCACGATGGCCACGGCGACGAGCGCGGCCAGGAGGCCGAGGAACCCGTTCGGGGACTGGACCCCGGAACGGCTGACGGAAGTAGAGGCGAAGTCCCCGAACCCGAAGGAGATCCGGTGCCACGGTAGGAAGAGCAGGTCGAACAGCAGTAGGACACCGGCGAGCGACATGATGCGCTCGCCGAGTGAGAGCTTCTTCAGGTCCATGGTGGCCCTCCTCTGGTTATGGGCCGAAGGCGCGGTCGAACCGCGCAAAGGTGGACGTGTTCCCGGGCGAGTGTCGGGCGGGACGAGAGATCAGGACCGCCGCAGAATCAGCTCGGGGTTGCTGCCAAGCTTCTTGTCTCCTCCTTTCGTAGTGAAGGCTCCCAAGCCGGGCAAGAGCACGAGACCGACATAGGGGATGAACCTGCGAGCCGGCGTTCAGGGGTCAGCTGGCGGGAAGGTCCTGGAGGTCGAGACGATCCGGGTCTTCGATGTCCTCCAGCAACCCCACCCGCCGGGCGACGAAGCGCCCGGCGGCGGCGCTGGCCCCGACGTCGGGGAATGTGCTGTTGGTGTGGGACCAGTCGAGGCCGACTGATACGTCGCCGGTGCCGACTCGCATCTGCTCGTCGAAGAGCGCCACGCTGCCACCCTGCCGCTTCGCCCAGAACATGGCGCCGTCAGCCTCGGTGAGGAGGGCGGCGGGATCGGTGGCGTCGCTCGCCGAGACGGCCACGCCGATGCTGGCCCGGATCCGCACGTCGCGACCGGCCACGCGAACCGGCGCCTCCAGGGTGGCGGCGAGACGCTCGGCCACCGCCAGGGCGTTGGCCTCCCCGCCGATGTCTTCGCAGACCGCCACGAACTCGTCGCCGCCCAGGCGGCCGAGAGTGTCAGGCGGGCGCAGGGCGGTGCGCAAACGTTCGCCGATGGCAACCAGCACGTCGTCGCCGGCCTGGTGGCCCAGCGTGTCGTTGATGACCTTGAAGCGGTCCAGGTCCACGAACAGCACTCCCACGGTGGACGGTCGCCGCTGCGACCGGGCCAGTGCCAGGCGGAGGTGGTCGAGGATGAGGGCCCGGTTGGGCAGGCCCGTGAGCGGATCCTGGAGGGCGGCCAGCCGCTGGTCCTCCTCGGCGCGCAGGCGCTCCAGGGCCGCGGCGAGGATGTCGGCGGCCTGGACGGCGAAGTGTCTGTCCTCGTCACCGAAGCCGCCGTGCTCCCGGGCACGGGCCGCCACGCACCCGAAGGGCGGCGACGCCCCTATGGGAACCACCAGCGCCGCCGTCAAAGGAACGGAACCGTCGGAGCCGGCGGTGGCCGGCGCGGCCGCCGTGAGGTCGATGGTGGTCAGTCCGCGGCGCTGCCCAGGGGCGAAGGCTGCGGCCCGGAGGAGGAGGTCGTTTCCGTCGGGGAGATATTCGTAGATGCCACAGGTTTCGGCGTCCAGGGCGCCCTGGACGAGACGCGCCGCATTCTCGAGCAGCGGGCGGTGCTGGACGCCCAGGAGGGCGGTGCGAGCGATGCCGGTCAGGGCGGTCTGGCGGACCAGCGCTGACACCCTCTTGTCGTCGGCGGCCTGGAGGGCGGAGACGGGCAGGGGCTGGGACTCGTCTGGTGATCGGGCCGCCGCCACTAGCAATGCACCGAGTGCAGGTCCAGGCGGGCCTGGGCGATGAGTTCGTCGATGGTGTCCGACCCGGCCGGGTGGTAGGTGGCGACCCCCAGTTGGATCCGGGAGCCGGCGCCGGCGGCCATGAGGGCCTCCGCCAGTCGCGTCGCCGCGCGGCGGGAGTCGCCTTGCTGCATCACGAGAACGACGGCCCATTCATCGGCCTCCAGACGGGCCACCAGGTCGCAGCGCCGCAGGGTTCGGCGCAGCACCGACGTAATCTCCTCGGTCCTGGCCGGCGCGCCCTCGAGGCCCGCTTCCGGGCGGTCGACCTTCAGGAAGAGAAGGCTGACGTAGAGGCCGGTGCGGTCGGCCACCCGCAGGAGATGGCGGCCGATGGATTCCAGCGTGGTGCGGTCGGCCTCGGTGCGGTCGGCCGCTTCGTCCGGTTCGCCGGTTGCGCTCTTCCCCAGCGCCATCATTCGTTGCCGGCGTTCGAGGGCGAGGGAGATGAGCCGGCCGAGGGCGTGGATACCAAACGTTCCCTTGACCAGAAATTCGTCGGCGCCGTCGTGCATGCATTCCAGCGCCACCTCGAGATCACCTTCGCCCGAGAGGACGATCAGGGGGACGTTGGGGGCCGCTCGCTGCAGGTGCCGGACGGTGTCGGGCCCGCTGCTGTCGGGGAGGTTGAGATCGGTGAGGATCAGGTTGATGGGCTGACGTACCAGGCGGGCCATGGCGGTGCTGAGGCGAGCGACGTGCTCCACCTCGAATTCCGGGGCGGAATCAGCGAGCACGTGGCGTATCAACTCGGCGAAGCGGGGGTCGTCTTCCAGCAGCAGGAGGCGCATCGGCTCGCTCTTCGTAGAGGCCTCTCCGAGCGTGATCTCGAGTCGGGGTGGCATCTAGATCAGCTCTCCTCCACGGCGACCTGTAAGGTCGCCCCGACCATCGCCGACCGCCCGAGGAACGTTCGCACCGACCGGGCGACGAGGTTGGGCATGGTGCCCGCCAGGACCATGAGGTCGAGGGCGCAGGACCAGTTCTCGACGTAGAAGAGATCGAGGTGGCGGTAGGCATAGAAGGACGGGTTGTCGCGGGCCTCGAGCTGCCAGAGCCCGGTGATCCCCGGCGGAAGGCTGTGGCGGCCCAGCAGGTCGTCGTCGAATGTGGCCACCTCGTCGGGCAGGGCGGGGCGGGGCCCGACCATGCTCATCGAGGCGCCGAGAACATTGAAGAGCTGCGGCAGCTCGTCCAGGCTGGTCGCCCGCAGGAAGTGCCCCACCCGGGTGACGCGGGGGTCCTTGTCCAGCTTGAAGAGAGGTCCTTGGCGCTCGTTCTGGGCTTGCAACTCGCTCAGGCGGGCCTCGGCGTCGACGGCCATGGTGCGGAACTTGAGCAGCGTGAAGGTCTGGCCGTCGCGCCCGATGCGGGCCTGGCGAAAGAGCACCGGGCCACCATCCTGGAGTTTCACGGCCATGGCGACCGCCAGCAGGATCGGCGCCGACAGCACGAGGACGGGGAGGGCCACCGCCAGGTCGAGGCCGCGCTTGATGCGGAGCTGATTGCGTGACAGCCCGGGCGCCTTCAGGTAGAAGAAGGGTTCGTGGGCCAGCGGGGCGACGTGAAGGCGGCTGTGGCCAACCCGCCACAGACCGGCGGAGACCTGGACGTGGAGACCACGCACCAGCAGTTCCCGCGTGAGCCAGTTGACCTCTTCGGCCGGCAGGCCGGAGGTGACGAGCACGGCCCCGGTGGCGCCGCTTGCCGTTACTGCGTCCATGGCGTCCTGGGGCCCGCCCATCCACGGCAGGGCGTGCTTGGCCGCGGTGCTGCGGTCGCCCACGAGCCCGCACACCCGGTACCCGAGGTCGGGGTGGTGACCGAGAAGGTCGATGACCCGCTCGGCTTCCTCTCCCTGGCCGACCACGACGACCTGGCGGGTGAACCGTCCTCGGGTTCGCTCGGCCCGCAGCCAGGCGTCATAGAATCCCCGGACGCTGATGAGAAGGGCGAGGCTCAGGAGGCCGCCGACCACGAGGGCCGCCGGCGCCGGCTGGGCGCCGCTCAGCTCGTAACCGGCCAAGCTGAACAAGGAAGCGCACGCCGCCACCCGGGCCAGCCCGACGAGCTCGACGATCCGGGAGCTGCAGACGTTCGCCCGGTAGAGATGCTGGCCGGCCAGCAGCAGGAGCGAGATGCCGGTGAGGGCGACGGACCGGAACAGTGTCACCGTCATCCCGTTCCGGCCCTGGTGCACGGCCGGGAGGAACAGGTAGGTGACGAACCAGGCGGAGAAGACAGCGGCGGCGTCGAGCCCGACGAGCGCGTGGCGCAGGGCGGGCGTGCCTTCCTGGCGGATGGCCCGGGGCGAGCCGGCGTTCGCGTCGACGACCGGCTCGAGGACTCGTTCGGCCAGGCTCATATCAGGTCTCCGTCCGCCTCGCGATTGGGCGGAAGGGGTAGCCGGTGGGGACACCGCCGGGCCTAACCGGCCCGGGAGCGGTGTCCTCGATTCTCCGATCCCTTCCTGCACCGATCGTGCGGCTCGGCCCTGACGCTGCTCTGAGCCGTCGCTGATCGCTCCCTGAAGGGAAACGCCTCAACCGGTGTAGCCGGGAGGGGGTGGGGTGCCGGACCGGCGCCTCCCTAGCCGATGAGGTCGGTCCAGCCGCCGTCGAAATCGGGGATGAAGAAGGAGAAGCGGCTCCCGCCGCTCGGAACGTCCTCGACCCAGATACGCCCGCCGTGGCGCTCCACGATCGTCCGGCAGATGGCGAGGCCGATCCCCGCTCCGCCATCCCCTTCGGCGTTGCGACCCCGCTTGAAGAGCTCGAAGATCCGTTCCCGCTCTTCGGGCAGGACGCCGGCCCCGTCGTCGGTGACCGACAGCTGCCAGGCCCCTCCGACCCGATCGGCGGACACGAAGACATGCGTCGGCCGGCCCGCCTGGCCGGACTTGCAGGCGTTGGCGATGAGGTTTTGGAACACGCGGCTGAGCTGGTTTGGCTCGGCGTGGACGGTCGGGAGATCGCCGACGTGGACCGTGGCCCCGGTGCGTGCGATCTCGGCGTCGAGGTGGAGCAGCGTGCGCTCGACGAGGGGCGCGCAGTCGACGGGTCCGAGCCGCGACTCCGCCCACGTCGCCTGCCCGTGTTCCAGGGCGGAGTTGAGGAGGTTCGCCATGTCTCCGGCGGCGCCCATGATCATGGCCAGGAAGCGCTGCGACGTCTCGTCGAGCGCGGCCCCTTCGCGCCGGGCGAGCAGCTGGGCGAAACCGGTGATGGCCTGAAGCGGGGCGCGCAGGTCATGGGCGGCATCGGCGGCGAAGTGCGTCAGCGCCTGGTTGTCACGAGCCAGCGTGTCGATGCGCCGCTCGAGCTGCCCGCGCTGGCGGGTCAGGTCTTCGGTGCGCTCCACGTCGGGGGTGACGTCGCGGGTGAGAGCGTAGATCTCGGTTGCCCCGGCGGCGCCCGCGGCGAGCTTCCGGGCGAGGGTCTCCACCGACGCGACCGTCCCGTCGAGAGAGCAGAGGCGGTATGGGTGGGTGGAGGACGACCCGTGGTCGAGCGAGCCCCACCACGTCTCGAAGGCGGCTGCGTCCGCCGGGTGGACGAATTCGTGCCAGCGCCGCCCTTCGATCTGCCAGGGCGTTCGTCCGAGAAGGATCTCAACCGCCGGCGAGGCGCTGCCCACCGTGCCCTTCTCGTCGTGGCGCGTGAGCAGATAGCCACCCTCCTCGTAGAGGAGCCGGGAAGCACGTCGGTCGATACCGTTCGGCGGGACGGGGCCGACGGGTGCGCCGCCGATGGCCCCGTAGGGTTCTCTGGTCGGACGCCCGGCGTTCGTCACGGCCGCCCCGGGCCGCAGCCCGTTCCGAGGTCCATACCGGGACCGCGCCTCTTCGCTCACGACGTCTCCTGTTCCGGAGCGGCGTAGCCGGCCCTCAGGCCGCCACTCCCGGGGTGGTGAGCCTGGGCTTCGTCGTCCCGACATGGGATCGCAGCCAGGTCCAGGCGTCATCGACGATGGTGTGGAGGTCCGGAAGGGCGGGGACCCACCCGAGCTCCTCTTCGGCCCGGACGATCGACGCCACCAGCGCGGCGGGGTCCCGGTCGCGGCTCGGCGCGTCGATGCTCGGGATGGCGCGCCCGGTCACGGACCGAACCACCTCGAGGACCTGGCGGACGGAATGGCCGACGCCGCTGCCGACGTTGTACACGCGGTGCCCGGGCTCGGCCGTGGCCTCGAGGGCGGACACGTAGGCTCGGGCGACATCGGCGACATGTACGTAATCCCGGACAGCGGTGCCGTCCGGCGTGGCGTGGTCGCTGCCGTAGACCGGCACCGTTCCTCGGATCCCCGCTGCCACCTGAAGGGCCACGGGGATCAGGTGCGTTTCGGGATGGTGCCACTCACCGAGCGGACCGCAGGCCCCGGCGACATTGAAGGATCGCAGGCTGACGGCACCGAGGCCCGTGGCCGCCGCCTGGAACCCGATCGCTTCTTCGACGAAGAGCTTGGCCGCGGCGTAGGGGTTGGCGGGACGGGTCGGGTCCGCCTCGGTGACAGGAACACGGTCCGGCCGGCCGTACACGGCCGCCGTCGAGGAATGGACCAGCCGCTTCACGCCGTGGACCCTCATGGCGTGGAGCAGGTTGAGCGACCCGGTCACGTTGGACCGCAAATACCGCAAGGGATGGTCGATGGAGTCGCCGGCCAGGGAGAGGCCGGAGAGGTTCAGGACGGCGTCGTAGTCGCCGCCGAGGACGTGCGTCAGCGACGCCTCGTCGGTGACGTCGGCGGGCACGAAACGCGCCTCGGACTGGACCGCCCAGGCGTTGCCCGTCGAAAGGTTGTCACAGATGGTGACGTCGTGGCCGGCTCCGTTGAGGTGGGCCACGACCACGCTTCCCATGAAGCCGGCCCCGCCCACCACGAGCAGCTTTAGCCGTCGGGCTCCCGTTGCTGCCGTCTCGGTCATCACGAGCGGAACACGTATCCGGCGTTGCGCACCGTGTGGATCACCCGCGGCCCGTGCTCTTCGAGCTTGCGGCGCAAGGCGCTGACGTGGACTTCGACGACGTTGAGGTCGTAGTGCTCGAAGCCCCAGACGTTGGTGAGGAGTTGCAGCTTAGACAGCACCATGCCGGGATGCCGGCACAACTCGACAAGGAGCGCGAACTCCCGATGGGTCAGGGCGACGGCCTGGCCGGCGCGTGTGACGCTGTGAGCGTCGGCGTCGATGCGGAGGTCGCCCAACTCCAAGACCGACCGCCCCTCGCGCCCGGTCCGGCGCAGGACGGCCCGCATGCGGGCGACCAGCTCCGCCATCACGAAGGGCTTGACGATGTAGTCGTCGCCCCCGACGTCGTAGGCGGCGAGGACGTCCTCGATGGCGCTGGCCGAGGTGAGGAAGAGCAGGGGAAAGTCGTCGGTGCCCTTCAACCGGCGGGCGACGGTTATCCCGTCGACCCCGTCGCCGAGGCGCATGTCGATGAGTGCGATGTCGGGGCGGAAGGTCGCCGCGGCGCGCTCGACGCGGGTTCCGTCGGGTTCGGCGTGGACCTCGAAGCCGGTGCCGGCGAGGGCGGCGGACAGCACCTCCCGGGTCAGGGGGTCGTCCTCAACGAGGAGAACCCGCAGACCGCGGTCGGAGTCGAGCGTTTTCATAGTGAAGTACCAGCAGCCATGAGGCTGTCCCTTCGCCTGTCCGCCTGATTGGCGCTTACCGGGAAGCGGGCCGCGGCCCCGTGTTTCTCTAGGCGAGAATGGCTCCCGAACCTGAAGGGTACCTGAAGGGGTGCTGGGTCGCGTCTGAAGTCCTCAAGGCCGCGTCCAGTCGCCGTCCGCCACCATGACCGTTTCCCGGCGCGAGCCGGTCATCGTCGTCGGGTGCCGCCCCTGCCGTTACGCGTGGTGACACACCCGCCAGAGCCCTCATAGCGCCAGCATCGGTGAAAACTGACCCGACCAGACAGGCACATTTTGAAAATGACCCGACCGGGCTAGTCGCCGCTCGGCGACAACGTTGGCACCGGAGCCAGCAGTCCTGGGATGTCCCGACCGAGCAGCGCGTAGGTGCCATCGCGATCTACCCAGCCGTGGCCAGGCAGTCCCCAGTGACGGCCACCGCTCCGGGTGAGAGTCAGGAGCTCGCCAGCGGTGGCCGACGCTGGGCAGATGCTGTTGGCCGCCAACGGGCGGTTCGTCCTGGCCGCCGACATCGCCGCTAGGCAACCCGCTGGCAGGCCCGGGTAGTCTGTTCGCCGAACCGCTGCGCTCGTAGCTCAACGGATAGAGCATCTGACTACGGATCAGAAGGTTGGGGGTTCGAGTCCCTTCGAGCGCGCTGCATAAGGGCAGGTCAGGGCATATTTCTACTGTTTTGATCTGCACCGCCGTCCTCTTCGTGTCACAAACGTGTCAAGAAGCGGCCCTGCGAGACCTCGGTAGGACAGAAGGTCGGCGGTTTTGTGACACGGCCGTGTCGCAAAACCAGGAGCCATGCCCCGCGGGAGAGGGGCCGCCGGATGTCCTCACCGGCGTGCGTGGCCATCGACACCCCGACGTTTGGACCTTGGCCGCTGCGGATCGGCTGGGTCGTTTAGCTGCGCCTGCCTCATCCTCGTCCTCGACAAGGGCCGGATCACCGAGACCGGCACCCACCCCCAGCTCCTCGCCCGCCGCGGCCTCTACGCCGAGCTCTACGAACTCCAAGCCCAGGGTTACCGTTGATCGCCCGGGTCGCGGGAAGCTGTGATGTGAATCGAGTAGGCGACGCGTGGTCGGTGACCCCTCGACTCGCCGCAGAAATGCGCATTCTTGCCAAGACCCACCGCGTGGCAAGGCAGCTTGATCAGCCCTCCCAGACCAGGTTGTGAAGTCGCATCGCCTCGACCAGAGCTTGATCCTCGGGATCGATCGGATCAATGGTCCGCTCGCTCAGCGGAGGCCCGTCCGGTCGCTCGAAGATTCCCCACAGCACGTAGTGGTCTCCGTGCCGCGAGAGATACCGGATCCCCGCAGCAGGACCGACTCCAGGCAACTGCGCCTCATACAGGAACCGAGAGATCCCCATCGTGAAGTCGCGAGGGTGGGCGGAACGGACCGCCGCGGCGTCGAAGTCTGCGTGCTGGTATCGCATCGCCCGGCTCAAGAACCGGGGTCGAAGCGCGCTAATCGTCTCGGCGTGGCCGATGTCTACGAACTCGCCGGCGAGCTTTGCCCGGCCAATCCTCCGCGGCACGCACCAGTCACGCGGGACACGACCGGGCAGCAGGCTGACCTGAAAGTCTTCGTCCTCGAGGTCTCCGGCGATCTCATCGAGATCGGCCAACAACCCTTCATCGGCTCGGAGGCAGGCCAAAACCTCGACGAAACAACCGGCTGCCGAATCCCCGGCGTACAGGACTCGGTAGGCCTCGTAGGGGTCGTCCCAGCGACCCTTGGTCCCGCGGACATCCCACGGCGCCCAAGCCCAGGGGTCCGGCTCGCGCCCAACCCTATGCACCGCCTCGTCGCTCGGGGCGACGACGAAGATCGGCATGCGGTCAGCCTATGGCAGCGAACGCTCTTGCTGCCGCTAGGACCTGCGGGCCGATCTCATCAGAATCGCCGTCCCTGATCAGGCGTGCCGGCGAGCGGTCTGCCAGCTTCGGGTTCAAACCCTGTAACCATGCCTGAGCCACCTGGTCAGTGTCTCGCCGCGTCAGCAGAAAGACGACGTGGTAGGTGAGGCGGAGCCGCTGCTCGGCCTTCTCGTTCATCTCGTGTCGCCCTGCCGCCCAATCGTGCACCGCTCGCGTCTCCTTGACGCCTGCGATCAAAGCGACGAGGCGTGGCCCGAGTCGACGCCGAAGCTCGTCCGCGAGCTCATCAGTCTTCAGTGTGATCGCGAGTCTTGATGCGTCGAGATCGTCCTTCGCCGGGTTGCCGTCCATTCCAGCCTCCTCAAGCTCGATACTCAGTCATTCGCCATCCCGTGTCAATCCCCTCTTGATCACATCTTAATCACATGTCCATTTCGTTCCGGATCAAAGGTCCGTGGACTGCCCTCGACCCCAGATTCCCGATATGTGACGACGCCGCTCGAAGCCGCGATGTCGTTCCGTCCGGGCCCAGTCGACATGGTGCTGTCCGGCCCCAATAGGTCGTGCTTCGGGCCGGGCTTTCGCCAAAGCGGCGGAGCGCGACAACCCCCACGAGCCAGCCGGGCTCGCCTACAAGGAGGAACCCCATGGACAACGTGTCCGAGCTCCACCGGCCCGTCGAGTTCACGATCGACGGCCGGCCCTACAAGACCACCGACCACAAGCAGCCCGCCGCGCACCTGCTCCGCCTCGCCGGCCTCGACCCGTCCAGGTTCGACCTCGGCGAGCTCAAGGGCCACCGGCCCGACCCCATCCGGTACCGCGACGACACCATCGTCGAGATCCACAACAAGGCGCGCTTCGTCAGCATCCGGCACCGGGCCGACGTCGCCTGATGGACGGTCCCGACGGGTTCACCGCCGGGCTCGCCGCCTACGGCGCGGCCCCCACGACCATCGACCGGCACATCGTCTACAAGGTCGAGGTCGTGGAGGGCCGCTTTGCCGGCCAACTCCTCGAGACCGCGGTCGCGATCGACGAGATCACCCGGTGGCCGCTCGTGCCCCCACACTGGATCTACCTGCACGACACCGTCACCTTCGCCGCCACCAACACCCAGCCGTGCCTCCTGCCGGGCTGGCTGGGCCACTCCCGCCAGATCGTCGGCTGGGGCAACGACCCCGACCCGATCGCCGGATGGATCGCCCACGTCCGCGGCGTGATCGGAGACGCAACGTGAACATCCGCACCACCTCCGTGGCCATGACCGCCGATACCGCCGACCTGCTCCGCGGCCACGTGGACCGGCCCGACGGCCAGGAGGACATCTGCCTCGTCACCTACCGGCCCTCCACCGGAGCCACCCGCCGCACCGGCCTGATCACCTCGGTGATCACGGCCGAGCCCGGCGAACGGCACGTGCACGGCAACGCCTCCATCGAAGGTGACTACGTGCTCCGCGCCGCCGCCATCGCACACGCCCGCGGCGAGGGCCTCGGCCTGTGCCACAGCCACCCCGGCGGCCGAGGCTGGCAGCAGATGAGCGGACCCGACTGGGACGCCGAAGCGAGCTTCGCGAACCTCGTCCGCGAGCTGACCGGCCACCCGCTTATCGGGATCACCTACGCCGGGCACGACCGGTCCTGGTCCGCACGCCACTGGGACATCGGGGCCGGCACGGACGTCGAGCCGACGCACTGCAACAACGTCCGCGTCATCGGCGACATGCTCGACGTCACCTGGAACGACCACCTCGTCCCCGCACAGCGCAGCGGCGTGACGCAGCGCCGCTCCGTGTCGTGCTGGGGCCCGAACGTGCACGCGGATCTGACCCGCCGCAAGGTCCTCGTCGTGGGCTCCGGAAGCGTCGGCCTCGACGTCGCGCTCCGACTGGCCGCCACCGGCATGATCACCGTCGGGGTCATGGACTTCGACAGCGTCGAGGCCGGGAATCTAGACCGGCTCATCGGCGCCTCCGCGATCGACGCGGCGCTGGGCCGCGCCAAGGTCGACCTCGCCCGCCAGTTCATGCTCGCCGCCGCCACGACCCGCGAGCCGACGTTCGAGTTCTACGAGCACAGCCTCTGCGAGCCCGACGGCCTGGCTATCGCGCTCGACTACGACCTGATCATCTGCTGTGTCGACCGGCCCTGGGCCCGCGCCGTGCTCAACGAGATCGCCTACACCGACCTCGTGCCCGTCATCGACGGCGGCATCAGCATCGACGTGTTCGACGACGGCCACGGGATGCGGAACGCGACGTGGCGCAGCCACGTGATCCGGCCCGGCCGACCCTGCCTCGTATGCAACGAGCAGCTGAACGTCTCCGATGTCGCGCTGGACATCCAGGGCCTGTTGAACGACGCCGAGTACATTGCCGGCGCCGCCCGCGAGGCCGAAACCGGTGAGAACGTGTCGCTGCTGTCCATCAGCGCCGCAGCGTCGCTGCTGGCCCAGTTCGTCAGCTTCAACGTCGCCCCCGGCGGCTTCGGCGACCCTGGCCCGTTGCAGTATTGGCTCAGCACCCACACGCTGGAGCACGTCGACGCCACGACCCGGCCGCACTGCCCGTACGAGGCAGCGCTCGCCGCGGGCGACCAGCGCCAGGAGCTCACCGGGACGCACGCCGCCGCCGAGGCGCACCGTGGCGGGCGAGCCGAGGCGACCCGGCGGCACCGCTGGCTGCGCCTCGCGGACCGCGTCGTGGCGAAGGCCCGGAGCCGCCTGGATCGGCACATCCTGAAGCGGCTCACCGACACCACCGACACCCAGCGCGAACCGCCGCCGGGAGGCTGCGCGTGACGGCCTGGCCGTCACGGTCCTGGCCATGGACCAGCCGGCACCTTTGGTCCGCCATCCTCCTGCGGGCCATCGATCCGGATGGGCGCCAGATGGACTGGCGCTCGGTCGTGGAGTCGGTCTCCGAGGGCAGGCTCGACCCGGTCGAGGTGACCGTCGAGGTCGTCCCGTGAACACGCTCGTCGAGGAGGAGGTCCTCCGACCCGTGGCCGCAGAGGCCGGCCGGTGCGTCACCTACCTGGTGAACCCCAAAATCGCGTGGAAGGGCCGGGACCGCCAGCGAACGCCCTCCAAGCGATCCAGGACTGGGAACGCGCCCACCGGCGGCCCGACCAGCAGGCCGTCCTCACGACCATCGCCAGCGACACGACCGACGATCCCCAGGACGCCCTGGCCTCCTGACCGGCGGCCGCCGCCCAGGGGCCCCCGGGGGCGTAGGCGGAAATCTCGGCGAATCGCTTTCACTGTCGGAGCCCGTCGCGACAATGGCCCCGAGATGTCCACTCCGGCCAACCGCCCGTTCCTGGCGAACCACCCTCTCCAGGACGACCGCGCGCGGCTAGAGCACATCGCCGACCTGATGTGGGACGAGATCCACAGCGTCCTGTGGCCCGGCCGGCCGGTCCGTCGGCGGGGCAATCCGGGCGGCAACGAGCTGACGCTCATCGGGGGCACGTCCGCGGAGGACGTCCTCCAGGAGGCAGTTATCGGACTGCTCCGCTACAAGCCCCGCCCCAGGGATCAATTGGGAAGGCCTCGGCGTGACGATCGCCCGCAACAAGGCGATCGCAGCGCTGCGGAAGTCCGGCAAGCACCGCGGGCTGCCCGACGGCTCGCAGATCCAGATCGCCTCGCTCGACATGGAGAACGCCGACGGCGAACCCCTCATCAACGACATTCCCGACCCCGACGACAGCGGGTACTCCCCCGACGAGGCGATCCGACGGGTCCACCAGCTGGAACGGCTCCGGGCCCTCCGCCGCCTCGCGGAGGAGCACCTGACCGACCGCGACCGACAGATCTTTTTCCGCCACCAGCGAGGAGAGACCTTCCGCTCGATGCACGACGACTACGACATCACCGAGCAGCGCATCGGGCAGATCTACCGGAAGTCCCTCCGGGACCTCCGGAACGCCGCCAAGAACGACCCAAAAACCCAACGACTCACCGACCCCGACGAAGGAGGGAACCCCGATGGCGAATGACGCCGTGGACGCCGTGCTCACGGCCTTCCTCGATCACCTGGAGAACGGCGGGCCCGAGCCTTCGCTCGATCACCTGACGCCTGAGGACCGCTCCGAAGCCGAGGATCTGATCGAGATCATCCGATCGGGACGGGGCATCGACGCCTACCGGTCCCGCCCGTCGCTCAACATCCTGCTGGCCGGCACCGAGTTCGAGGAGTGGCTCAGCCCGCCTGAGACGACCGGCCTCAGCCTCGACGCGATCCGCACGGATGTCATCAGCGCGCTCGGTGCCGATGCGGAACCGATCGCCGACGGCGCTGCCGCCAACGAAGGCATCCGCTCCGACGTCGTCATCGTCTGCCGGGGCGTTCGACTGTGCGTGCAGTTCCGCGACGACATCAGCACCCCGAGGGCCCTCGCCCAGGTCGACCCTCGGGCCGCGGCCGGCCCGACCTACGGCCGGTTCCCGGGCCGCGTCGGCGTCATCTTGGTGATCGGCGACGCCGAGCTGTCCAGCGTGCCCATCAGCCCGCACGACATCGACGACTACGTCGGCGCACCCGACGGCCAGCTCCACCCGCCCCGGATCATGCGGCCCGTCCTCCCGCTAGTGGACACGCTCCGCTCCTACATCGACGAGGTCGCCCCCGACCTCTCCATGCCCGCCGACTACGTCGCACCCGACACCATCGACGTCCCCGACATCATCGGCGCCGCCGCCATCGGGGCCTGCGGGGCCGTCGTCGCCGAAGGGAAGAAATCGCGTACCGAAGCGAAGAAGGACATCTGGACCGAGTTCGACGACAGCACCGAGCTCGTCTCGACCATCACCACCGAGATCTGGAACGGCGACCTGAGTCCCGAAGGTCTGCGGGAACGACTCGACGCCGTGGTCCCCGCTGCATGATCCGGCGCCTTGAACTGAAGCGGTGGCGCGCGTTCGACACGATCGCGCTCGACTTCGCGCCCGGGACGACGTTCCTCGTCGCGCCCAACGGTGTAGGCAAGACCTCCCTGCTCCTCGGCCTTACCTGGGCCCTATTCGGCGACCAGTCCAATGTGAACGCGCGGGACTGCGTCCGGCTCGGGCACGACGACGCCGAAGCAACCCTGACCGTCGACGTCGGCGATGAGTCGGTCCTGGTCATCCACCGGACCATCACAACCGCCGGCAAGACCACGGTCACCTACAACAACGATGGCCAGTCCGTCGACGACGACGAGGCTCGTCGGCTGCTCGCCAACGAGTTCGGCGCGCCGTTGGAGGTCGCAGCCCGGCTCGTCGTAATCCGCGGATCCGGACGAGAAGATGGCGAGCTCGATCTGCGCGAGCACCTCTACGACGCCTTCGGGGTCTCCGAGCTCCGTAGAGGCGCTGCGACCGCCGCGCAGCTCCACAGGGAAGCCGTGGCCACCCGCAAGAAGCTCCGCTCAGCGTCCCGCAGCCAGCTCTCGAACCGAGACCAGCTCACTCAGGTCGCGGCCAAGCTCGCCGACGACATCGAGCTGCTGTCCACCAAGCGCACCGAACTCACCCAGCGCACTCGGGCCGCCCAGCAGGATCAGCAGACCATCGCAGCCTGGACCGCTTACGAGGCTGCCGTTGCAGACCGGACGCGACACATCGATGACCTCCTCGCCCGTGAAGCCGGCACTGGCGCATCGGCAGCGACACTCGATGAGCTGACCGCCCTCGTCACCGGACAGATCGATGCGCTGAACTCCACGGCCACCCAAGCCCGACAGATCCTCGCCGAAGCTCAAGCGCAGCAGTTCGCCGCCCAATCAGCGCTCTCATTGCTA
>CAZCVW010000012.1:0-25423 GCA_964502185.1 uncultured Burkholderiales bacterium | reverse complement strand
CGAAGCGGGCCGCCCGGTCGGCGCCCACCGTGCGCGGCGCCGAGACGTGGGGCTGCGGCCGCAGCCTCCAGACGGCTCGCATGGAGTACACCGCCACGTCCTTCGCCGAGCCGTTGCAGCGGGTCTTCGACGACGTGCTCCGTCCCGACCTCGACATCGACGTGGACCACCGGGCCGAGTCCCGCTACTACGTCGAGACGGTCCGCTACCGCCAGGGGATCCGGGACGCCGTCGAGCACTGGATGTACCGGCCCGTCCTCGCCGCCGCCGCCTGGTGGGGCGACACCGCCCGGCACCTGCACAACGGGAGCATCCACCGCTACCTCGCCTACGCCATGGCCGCCCTCGTCGCCGTGCTGGTGGTGGCCCGGTGAACGGTGCGGGAGTGGCGGTGGCCGTCCTCCAGGCCGCGCTGGTGGTGGCCGGCGCCCCCGTGCTGGCCGGGCTCATGAAGGCCGTGCGGGCCCGGCTCGAAGGCCGTGCCGGGCCATCGGTGCGCCAACCGTGGCGGGATGTGCGCAAGCTGCTCGGCAAGGAACGGATCGTTCCGGCCAACGCCAGCTGGGTGTTCTCCACCGCCCCGCTGGTGCTCGTGGCCACCGCCGTCCTCGTGGCCGGGATCGTGCCCTTCCTGACCACCCGCTCGGCCCTCGACCAGGTCGGCGACCTCTTCGCCGTCGTCTACCTCCTGCTGCTGGGCACGGTCTTCCTCGCCCTGGCCGGCCTCGACCCCGGCACCGCCTTCGGGGGGATGGGATCGAGCCGGGCGATGACCGTCGCCGCCCTGGCCGAGCCGACCATCCTGCTGGCCATCTTCGCCCTCTCCGTCACCGCCGGCTCGTCGAACCTGGCGGCCATCGTGGCCAGCACGCTCGACCACCCCGGCGGGGTGGCCTCCCCCGGGAGCGTGCTCGCCTTCGCCGCCCTCGCCGTCGTCACCCTGGCCGAGACCGGACGGCTCCCCGTCGACAACCCGAGCACCCACCTCGAGCTGACGATGATCCACGAGGCGATGGTCCTGGAGTACGCCGGCCCCGACCTCGCCCTCGTCGAGCTCGCCGCCGCCATGCGCCTCGTCGTCTTCCTCGGCCTGCTGGCCAACCTGTTCGTGCCGTGGGGAATCGCCACCACCACCCACCCGCTCGAGCTCGCCGCCGGCGCCGGCGCGGCGGCGGCCAAGATCGCCCTCCTCGGTGGGGCGATCGCCGCCGGCGAGGTGTTCGTGGCCAAGCTGCGCCTCTTCCGGGTTCCCGAGCTCCTGGCCGCCTCGTTCGTGCTGGCCTTCCTGGCCGTGACCGTCTCGTTCTTCCTGGCATGAGCGACACCCTCTTCGTCCAGTGGCTCGACCTGGCCGCCGGCCTGGCCCTCGTCTGCGCCTTCGTGGTGCTGTGGCGCCGGGGGCTGGTCGCCATCGTGCGCGCCCTCACCGTCCAGGGCGGCGCCCTCGCCGCCGTCGCCTTCCTCCTCGGCCTCCACGAGCACGACGCCGAACTGCTCGCCGTCGCCGTGCTGGTGCTCGTCCTCAAAGGCGTCGTCCTCCCCGGCGTGCTCCTGCGGATCGTGCGGGGCAGCGGCGAGACCCGCGAGGTCGAGCCGCTCGTCAACGTGCCGGCGTCGCTGCTGGCCGGCGCCGGGCTCACCCTGCTGGCCTACGGCACAACCCGCGCCGTCGTCGCCCTCGACCCGGCCCCCGCCACCCGGGCCGTCCCCATCGGGTTCGCCATCGGGCTCATCGGCTTCTTCGTGCTCGTCACCCGGCGCAAGGCGGTCACCCAGATCGTCGGCTTCCTGCTCCTCGACAACGGCATCGCCCTCGTCGCCTTCCTGGCCACCGCCGGCGTGCCCGTCATCGTCGAGCTCGGCGTCGCCCTCGACGTCCTCCTGGCCGTGCTCATCCTCCAGGTGCTCACCACCCGCATGCGCACCAAGTTCGGCGCCATGGACCTCGACCAGCTCCGGGAGCTGCACGACTGATGCCCGTCCTCGCCGCCCTCGTCCCGCTCATCCCCCTCGCCGCCGGCGCCGTCATCGCCGCCGCCGGCTGGAACCGCGTCACCGCCTGGCTGGGCCCGCTGGCGGCGGCGGCGGTCACCGCCGCCGCCGCCGCCCTGGCTGTGGAGGTCCTCGCCGGCGACCCGGTCACCGCCGCCGACGGCCTCATCCGGGTGGACGCCCTCAGCGCGTTCATGGTCATCGTCATCGGGCTGGTCGCCCTGGTCGCCACCGGCTACGGGGTCGCCTACGTGGGCGCCGAACTCGAGCACGGCCACACCACGCCGGCGGGAGCCCGCACCTACGGGGTGCTCGTCCAGGTCTTCGTGGCCGCCATGCTCGTGGCCGTGCTGGCCGACAACCTCGGCGTGCTCTGGGTCGCCGTCGAGGCCACCACCATCGCCACCGCCTTCCTGGTCGGCCACCGCCGCACCCGGGCGTCCCTGGAGGCGTCGTGGAAGTACGTCGTCATCGGGTCGGTCGGGGTCGCCCTCGCCTTCCTCGGGACGGTCCTCGTCTACTTCGCCTCCCGCCATGTCGGCGGCGACGCCGACGCCGCCCTCAACTGGACCACGCTGGTCGAGACCGCCCCCCGCCTCGACCCGGGCGTCCTGCGCCTCGCCGTCGGCCTGCTGGTCCTCGGCTACGGCACCAAGGTAGGCCTGGCGCCGATGCACACCTGGCTCCCCGACGCCCACAGCCAGGCGCCCGCGCCCGTCTCCGGGCTGATGTCCGGCGTGTTGCTGTCGGTGGCGTTCTACGCCCTGCTCCGTTACAAGGTCATCGCCGATGCCGCCCTCGGGCCGGGGTACCTGCGGGGCCTCCTGCTGACCGGAGCGCTGCTGTCGCTGGCCGTGGCCGCCTCGATGCTCATCTCCCAGCGGGACGTCAAGCGGCTGCTGGCCTACTCGAGCATCGAGCACATGGGCCTGGTGGCGCTGGGGGTCGCCATCGGGACGCCCCTGGCGGTGGCCGCTGCCCTCCTGCACATCCTCGGCCACGGGGTCGCCAAAGCGGTCGTCTTCTGCACCTCGGGCGAGATCCTGCTCGGCGAGGGCACCACCGAGATCGCCGGGATACGCGGGCTCCTCGCCCGACGCCCGGTCGTGGGCGGCACGTTCGGGCTCGGCCTTCTGGCCCTGCTCGGCCTCCCGCCGTTCAGCCTCTTCGCCAGCGAACTGGCCATCGCCCGGGCCGGCGTCGCCGACGGCCTGGCCTGGGCCGTCGCCGCCGCCCTGGTGCTCCTGCTGGTGATCTTCGCCGCCGTCGCCGCCCATGCCCACCACATGCTCCTGGGCGAACCGGGCGCCGGCGTCGAGACCCGCCCGTCCTGGTCGGCGACGGTGCCGCTGGTCGCCGGCCTGGCCACGGTGGCGGTCCTCGGCGTGTCGATCTGGCCCATCGAGCGGCTCCTGCAGGCGGCGGCCCGGGTGGTGACCGGATGACGGGGGAGGCCGCGCTCACCGGCCGCCGCACCGTCGTCGAGGTCGGTGCGGGGGAGCTTCGCCAGGCGTACGAAGGTGTTGTCCGGGACGGCTACCGGCTGGCCCTGGTCGCCGCCCATCACGACGGGCCCGGTGCGCCCGCCGGCGAGGCGATGCGGGTGGTCTACGTCCTGGTAGCCGGCCCGCCCGACTCGCGCGTCGAGATCCACGTCCGGCTCCCCGCCGACCGCCCCCGCCTGCCCAGCCTGGCGGACGTCTCCTTCCCGGCCGGCCGCTTCGAGCGGGAGATGCGCGACCTGTTCGGCATCGAGCCGGTCGGCCACCCCCGGCCGGCCCGGCTCGTCCTGCACCAGCACTGGCCCGAGGGGTGGCACCCCCTGCGGGCCGACGCCGGGCCCCCGCCCCCCTTCGGGAACGAATCGCAGCCCTACCCGTACCTCACCGTGGACGGTCCCGGCGTCTACGAGATCCCGGTGGGGCCCGTCCACGCCGGTCTCATCGAACCCGGGCACTTCCGGTTCTCGGTGGTGGGCGAGACGATCCTGAACATGAAGGCCCGCCTGTGGTTCGTCCACAAGGGGATCGAGCGGCTCTTCGAGGGCCGGGACGTGGCCGCCGGCGTGGAGCTGGCCGAGCGCATCTCCGGCGACACCGCCGTCGGCCACACGCTCGCCTACTGCCTGGCCGTCGAGGAGGCGCGCGGGTGGGTCGTGGCGCGCCCGGCGCAGGTGCGGCGCGCCGTCCTCCTCGAGCTCGAGCGGCTCTACAACCACGTCGCCGACATCGGGGCGCTCGGCAACGACGTCGGCTTCGGCGTCGTGGCCGCCCACGCCCAGCGCATCCGGGAACGGCTCCTGCGCCAGAACGCCGAGGTCACCGGCCACCGGCTCCTGCGGGGCGGGGTGTTCCCCGGCGGGGCGGCGGTGCGCCAGCTGCCCGCCCTCGCCACCCTCGAGGCCGTCCAGGCCGACGTGCACGACGTCGTGGGCATCGCCCTGGCCAACACCACCGTCGTGGACCGTTTCACCGGCACCGCCGTCCTCCGGTCGGAGCAGGCGGCGGAGATCGGGGTGCTCGGCTACGTGGCCCGGGCCTCGGGGCTCGCCCTCGACGCCCGCCACTCCCATCCCTTCGCCGACCTCTACCGGGAGCTGGCCATCCCCGTTCGCCACACCGGCGATGTCCTGGCCCGATTCTCGGTCCGGGTCGCCGAGATCGACGCCTCGGTGGCCTTGCTGCGCCAGCTCCTGGCCGAGGCGGAAACCGATGCCCTGAGCGACGGCGCGCCGGCCACGGTGGCTTCGCCCGCCGACCCCCTGGGTCACGGCGTCGGGCTCGTCGAAGGGTGGCGGGGCACGATCGCCCAGCGGGTCGAGCTCGGCCCTGACGGCCGGCTCGCCCGGGTGAAGATCGTCGACCCGTCCTTCTTCAACTGGCCGGCGCTGCCCGTCGCCCTGGCCGACACGATCGTTCCCGACTTCCCCCTGGTCAACAAGAGCTTCAACCTGTCCTACGCCGGCAACGACCTCTGACGGCGCGGACGCTGTCCGGGGAGATAGCCGGACGCGTTGACGTTTGTCTACAGATCGTTGTAAAGTGTCAACGTGCCGGCGCAGCGCCATCAGAACCGGATCATCGAGGCGGCGCTGGGCTACACACGGGAGCACGGGTGGGCAGTTATCAAGAGCACAGGTGGATCCGCGCACGCCTGGGGAGTCATGCGCTGTCCGGGCGACTGCCCGCAGGTGTCGATCTTCTCGACACCGCGTGTGCCGGAACACCACGCCCGAGCCTTACGGCGAGCGGTCGACCATTGTCCCCACGGCAGCAGAGAGGACGAGAATGCCTGAGCAGCAATTCGAGCTGACCATCCAAGGGATGCTGACCGATGCACGCTTGGACGCCCTGTTCGAAGCCGGGTGTGATGACGCCACCTTCTCGGCCAAGGGGAGCCTCACCTTCGCCGCCTTCGATCGGGAGGCGCCCTCCCTTCTCGACGCCGTCCTCTCCGCCATCGCCGATGTCGAGTCGGTCGACGGCCTCGAGGTCCTCCACGTCGACCCCGACGAACTGGTATGGGCCTCCGAGATCGCCGAGCGGACCGGTCGCACCCGCCAGTCGGTCGACCACCTCATCAAGGGCAAGCGCGGCCCCGGCGGGTTCCCCGCTCCCGCCACCCACGCCACCCGCAACCCCCTGTGGCGATGGTCAGAGGTCGAAACCTGGTTCGCTGCCTACGAAGGGCGACAACCCGACACCGAGCGCTCTCTCGTCCTCGGCGCCGTCAACGGGGCCCTCCAGGCCCGGCACAGCTACAGAGGAGCCGGCAAGCCAGCGCCGTTGCGCCGCGCCCTCCAGAAACTCCTCGCCTAGTAGAGGCATTCCCACAGCTCACCGGCCGCCAGCGGGGCTGGTGGCCACACCCACTGATCCCGTCGAGCCACGAAGCCTGCTTCAGCAACTCGCCCACGACGAACGTCTCGAGAAGGTGCCCGAACTCGGTCCGGGCGGCCGCCTCGGCCCGGACCAGCCTTCGTGAGTTGAGACGGAGCAGTCGGGCAGCCACACCGCTGTCAATGAGATACAGCTTCGGCGATGCCGCCGCCCGAGACCGCAAGGTCGTGCCCCACGCCGGGAGACGGTGGAGCAGGAACACCGACTCAAGGAGCGCCGTGTAGCTCTCCGCCGTGCGGTCGTCCAACCCGATGGCTCGGGCTGCGGCAGCCACGTTGAGGACCTGGGCGCTCTGACCCGCGAGGCGCTCCAGCAGCCGCGCCAACTGAGCCGGCTGGCGCACCCGGGTCACTTCAGCCGAACCGCGCTCCAGGGATAGCCGCACGTAGTCGTCGAACCAACGCCCCCGTGAACTGTCGGCCTGACCCGGTGAGCACGAACCTGCCCGGCCCGTGGTCGCCTAACGACACCATTAGCAGCACGGATGCGCTCTTCGGCGACCTGGTCGAGCGCCTCTGACATCACTTTCACGAGCGTTTGGATCTCGTCGGCTCGGGGGGTGTCAGCAGACGCGCGGAACTCCATAGTCACACTCGAGACGATACGGACGAGGTGTGACACTCACGATTGCGACTCCGGTCGGGAGCGCCTCAGAGCCGCCGGCCTGGGTGAGGGTGCGGGTGATGGTCAGGGCACGTCGTCTGCGGCCGGGCAACGTCCCGTGGACCCGGAGGCCCCTGGTTGGCGCTGCCCGCGTCGCCCTAAGTTTCAGGGGATCGCGTTGCCGTGGCGTTGGGCCTGCTTCGGGGTCGGGACGTTGCCTGACCATCGGTTTTGCCGACCGGAGAAGATCCGCTGCGGCCGGCCCTTCTCAGGCCTGTGGGCCTTGCCTACTCGTGCCTTGCCTACTCGTGGTGGTCATACCCCGTCGGACCTCCTAACGGTCGGTCCTACCACGTCGATGAGCTTCACCCGGCGCCGCCGGGAGGGCGCTCGGTCCAGCGTCCCTCACTGCTCCGGCCCAGGTGCTCCCCACACTCTCCCACACGCAGTCGAGCTGACTGAACGGCGCTACGCCAGGACGTCCGGTTCGCCCCGGTCTGCGCAGCAACTCACAACCGAGGCGCCCGCTTCCCTGCTGCACCGATTCGGGCTTTGGCGGCGGCGGCTTCCTGGCGAAGTCGGTCTTGGTCGGCGAGGGCGTTGTCCCGGGTCTCTTCGAGGGCGCGGAGCCGGTTTTCGAGTCGGGTGACGAGCCCTTGGGGGTCGGCTTGGGCGAGTTCGGAGGGGGTGAGGAACAGCTGGACCGGGCTGTCCCCCAGCCCGATCGTGACCAGGGGGCCGGAGGGGGATCCACCCGTCCAGGCAACGTCCCAACCCGAACCCCTCGGTTGGCTCCGGCGCCACGGCCACCGGAACCGCCTCGCACCCAAGGCCCCCGGCGGTGAGATCAGGCTGGCACGATTCGCATTTCGGCTGTGCCTTGCACTTCTCGCAGCGGACGCGGTTCGTGTGGCCTTCGGGAAGCCCGGTTCTGGGGCCGGGCAACCTCCCGTGGGACCCGGAGGCCCCCGGTTGGCGCTGGCCCGCGTCACAACGCCGAGAACGAGTCGACCTCGGCCCACCCCCGGCCGGACGATGGAGCGGATCCCGAAGGCGGTCATGCCGGTCATCAGCCGTTTGGCCATCGACGAGTTGTGGGTGGGGATCATCGTCGGGCCGGCCAGAAACATGCCCGAGTCGTTCGCCACCTGGATGCAGCGCACCGGCACGGAGGGGACGGGGCGGACGTCGACGACGTAGCGGTGCCGGGTGCGAGAGCCATCACCCCGGGTACGGGCCTCATGCGCCTCGGCTTTCCGGGCCAGTCCGAAGACGCGATCCCGGGTGGTGAAAGGCTCGATGGCAGCGGGCAGGAAATGATACGCCGAGCGGCGCCAGCGCGACCGACACCCGGTTCCTCGTGACGGCGCGGCCGTGAGCGACGTTCCCGCTCTCCGTCCGATCGAGCCCCACCTCCGCGGCGAGGACCCGCCCGACGATGCTTTGCTCGTGCTCCGGGGCGGTCCGCTGACGGTCGAGAAGCTCCTCGAACACGCGCTCCGGGAACAGCGCCGGTTCAGCTATCGCGGCGCGCCGATGCCGTCCGTGAGCATCGAGGACCTGACCGAGGAGGAAGTGGCCGAGTTCTGGGCCGCCATCAACGAGTGACAGGCGGAGCCCCACGAGGTCCAGTCGTGATCGACACCGTGACGCCGACCGCTGGATCGCAGCCACCGCCACCTGGCTCGATGTTCCCTTGGTCGCCCACGACGGCATCTTCCGGAACGTGCCCGGCCTCATGTTGGAGACGGCCCTGAACTCCTGAGCGTCCTCGGAAGCCGTGCTGCGCAGAACTCGCCGGCCTCGACACCGCCCGGGATGAAGTCACGTCGCCTTGACGTCGTTGCAACTGCGCTTCGTAGTCGCCAAGGGCGACATCGACGCCATCACCGAACGGCTCCGCAAACAGGCGGTGAATCGGGCCGCAGATCGGGCCGCCGCCAGTCGGGCCCGCCGGGGACGCCGAGGTCCCCTCCGAAAGCGCCCATCCCTGGAAGCGGGACCCGAGCGACTGGTCACGGGCACGCCGAGGACCCAGGAGGACGCCCCGACCGTCGCCGTACGCGGGATGGATCGTCACCCAAGAGAACGTTCAAAGCGGTTCTCACGGCCAAGACCGCCGACCTGGAGACGCGGGCGCTGTCCGTACGGGGCGAGACGAAGACGGCGAAGTCGCGCCGCCAGGTCCTGCTCTCGGATGTTGGCGTCGAGGCCCTCCGGCGCCACGCCGACCGGCAGGGCGAGGAGTGCCGGGCCGCCGGCTCCGATTGGCGCGAGACCGGTCTCGTCCTCACCAACACCGTCGGCGCTTCCCTCACGACGACCAACGTGACCTTCCGCTCCTTCCGCCCGCTGCTCGAACTGGCTGGGCTGCCGCTCATCCGTTTCCACGACTTGAGACATACAGCGGCCACGCTGCTACTCGGGAAGGGTATCCACCCGAAGGTCGTCTCCGAGCTCCTCGGGCACTCGCAGGTCGGCCTGACGCTCGACCTGTGTAGCCACGTGACACCGACGATGCACCGCCAGGCCGTCACTACCTTCGACGAGCTGCTCCGGAGTTAGGCTGTCAAATTGGCTGTCAAACGCCCGGTCGGGGTTGTCAGAAGACCCGAACGGGTGTCCAGAAACAGCTCCTCACCTGCACCTTTACAACACAGGCCCCCGTAGCTCAGGGGATAGAGCATCGGTTTCCTAAACCGTGTGCCCAGGTTCGAATCCTGGCGGGGGCGCAACGGGCATAACAGCAGGTCACGGGCTATTTGTCCGGCGAGTTCCGACGAGGCCGGATGAAGCATTGCAGAAACCGTTGGCTATTTGAGGCGGCCTTCCCCTTACGGCACAAGGGTTGTCGGTTGCAGACCGAAAAACCGTGTGCCCCTACGGTTGCGGTGATGGCGGGCTGCAAAGGAGCAGGTCAGAGCCGGCGGCCAGCAGCGGTCCCAGCCTCGTGGAACAGGCGTGGAACAACGAGCTCATATCGGGTCGCCAGATGCCCGGAGCGCGCTCCCTCGGCCGACGCCGCTCCGACGAGAGAGCGGGCGTGTCCTACCAAGTTGGGCTTCAGGACAGCGCCGAGCGCAACGAGTAGCGGGAGCGCCGGGAGGAAGCCCCGCTTCGGGCCCGTCGCGTTTCGGTGGGCGAGCAGCTCGAAGGCGGCCGAAGGCGCCCGGTCTCGTCCCATCGCCGGGACGGTACTGGCACCACCTCACGCCGGAGCAGTGGGCCGCCGTGTCGGCGAGGCCACTGCGTGGGACCTGCCGGCCGGTATCACGGCGGGTGACGCCACCGGATACCTGCGACGGTTGCTGGCCGTCGCCGGGTCTCGGCTTGCCCGCACCCTCGACCGGGGCCACCGCCCGGGGAATCTTCCGATCCCGGCCGCCGTGGTGGAGAGGACGTAACCCGCGCCATTAGTTATGGCCGTTTTGCACGCAACAGCGGGCCCGAACCGGTGTTTCATCGAGTCAGTTCACGGGGATATTCCCGGTGCCGAACCCCGGTGGCCCATCGACATTTGGATGATCAGGGAGACGAGCGTGCGAAACGATCATGGTGCGTCGGGCGAGTCCGCTCCCCCGGAGGTATCCGCGCTACTGGCGGGCGAAGCACACTCTTTCGACACCCGACTTCGCGCTGAGACTTCGCCCGTGGGTGTCGCTCCGCAGCCGGGCATGGGGAAGAAGATGTCGGCGGCGATGCTCCTCCTCGGACTCGGCCTGCTCTGGCCGGTCCCCCTCGCCGGCGCCCTAGTCCTCGTCAGCGCGGCTCTCGGCTTGGCCGTCTCCAGCGAGGCCGAGCTGATCCAAACAACGGCCGTGACCACCAACCCCGCATTGCGCCTCAGGTCAACGGTGGAACCCGCTCCATCCTCAACCTGAGGTTCTGACCCAGAGGTGACCGAAAGGAATCATCATGTATATCAGCTTGGGCACGATCCTTTTAATCGTGGTGCTTTTTCTCCTGTTCCGGGCGTTGTCTGGCCGCAGGATCTAGTGCCGCCGCGCGGGAATTGCACGCGTGTGATTCATTGGGTGATTCGGAGTGGGTCGGCGGCGTAGGTCCAGGCGAAGGGGGTGGCGGTCTGGTCGTAGTCGCTGATGAAGTTGAGGAGTTTGGCGATGAGGTCGTGTTGTGATGGGAAGTTGCCGTTGCGGATGACTTTGCGTTGGAGGATGGAGAAGAACATTTCGATCTGGTTGACCCAGCTGGCGTGCGGGGGTGTGTAGTGCACGGTCCAGCGGGGGTGGTCGGCGAACCATGCCTTGGTTTCCTTGGAGACGTGGCTGGAGCCGTTGTCGAGGATGACGTGGATGGCCAGGGTCGGGTCGATGCCCTTTTCGATCGTGTCCAAGAACGCGCAGAACGTTGGGGAGTTGTTGTGCTCTACGGGCTGGGCGACGACCTTGCCGCTGTGGACGTCGAGGGCGGCCATCAGGCTGGCGGTGCCGTGGCGGATGTACTCGAATTCCCGCCGGCGGGGCCGGCCGGGGGCCGTGCCCTGGTCGGGATACTTCCGTTCCTTGGCCTGGATGGCGGTCTTCTCGTCTACCGAGAGGACCAGCGCCCGCTCTGGCGGGTTGAGGTACAGGCCGCACACGTCCCGGACCCGCGGCCAGAACTCGGGGTCGTCGCGGCGGTTGAGCCAGCCCCGTACCCGGTCGAGTCGAATGTCCATGGCGGTCAGGATCCGCCACAGCTGCGAGACGGAGATCTCGATGCCGTCGGCCCGGAGCCGCTGCGCCAGATCAACGTACGTCCAGGTCGCCACCGGGTCGTCCGGATCCCGTTCCGACGTGGCCGCCGCGGCCAACGCCATCCGCTGATCGTGACCGAACCGCCTCGGGCCGCCAGGTCGGGGCGAGTCCTCTAAACCCTTGAGTCCCTTCTCCCGGAAGCGGTTCCGCCACTTCGCCACGTTCGACTCGTGCATCCTGACCGTCACCGAGATTTGCCGGGACGGCACACCATCGGCCGCCAGCAAGATGATCCGGGCCCGGCGAGCAGCACGCACCGGCGTCTTATGCGCCGACACCCGCCGACCCAGCTCAGCTCGATCCTCATCCGACAACACGATCACAGGCGCAGTCCACATGAACCCCACAATACACGCGTGCTATTCACGCGAACGTGCACTAGTCTCAGAAGGAGATTCGAGAGCATGGGTATTTCCGTAGGGCTTCTCCTCTTTGCCGTCGGTGCCATTCTGCACTTCGCCGTGAGCAAGCAGGTCAGTGGGATCGACTTGCAGGTGGTTGGTGTGATCCTCATGATCGTCGGTGTCGTCGGAGCGTTGGCCTCAGCCCTGTTTTGGAGCAGCTTCTCACCCTACGACCGGCACGACCGCTCCCCGATCGATGACGGCCCGGACGTCGGCGTCCAACGGCGACAGCGGGACGTGGTCGAACCGTCTCAGTCTCGATCCGCCGAACTCCGCCGGTGAGCTCCACGTCGTTACGGGCCACGCGGAGAGGTGGCAGAGCCCGAATCGTCTCGGTGCTGCTTGTCGTGTGGCTGATCATTGGTGCCATCGCCGCCGGCCAGCGGCACTACTACAGCGGCTCGGTCGACAACTGTGCCAAGACCGGAACAATCCTCGTGACGATCGTCGCCGGCCCTCTCAATTACGTTGGCGTGAACCCGAAGGTTGGGTCGTGCAAGGTACCGCAGCCAAGCACGTGACCGCCGTGTTTTGTGTCAATCGGTTAGGGTCAAAGCGGCTCGGCCAAGGGGCCACGGCCATATGGGAGCGAGGCGCGCCGCCAGACGCTCAAGGTTGGGACGCTGCCACGACGGGCACAGGTCGAGGTCGTTGGTAACTCCGTGCAGCCGCGCGCCTAGCCCTCCCACGAGGACGTACTCGACGCCGTGCCGATTGAGGACCTGCACAATCCGCTCCGCGTCGAGCGGCGTGACGCCGGGGTCGCTCAAGTGAGCGCGGACGCCGATGGGGTGTGCGGGGCGGCGACATACTCCTCACGAGTGGTCAGCAAGGCTGCACCGCCGGCGAGTGGCTCCCCCCGGAGGAGCTCTCCCAAAGCATTCCCTGCCGTCCCCGCCAGCTCGACCTGAGAGAGAGGGAGGACGGTTACCAGGTGGAGGCGGCCGGTGAGCGCCCGAGCTACCGCTGGTAGCGCGTCGTGTCGAGTGGACCCGGTGAGCACGAAGCGGCCGGGCCGAAGGTCCCGGTTCAGCTCGGCCTTCACCGCATCGAGGATCTCCGGCACGTGCTGGTACTCGTCGATGCACACCATGTCCCGCCCTGACACGAACGCAGCAGGGTCAGCGGCCACGGCCTCCCGGGTGGCCAGGTCGTCCAGATCGACGACGACCCCTCCAAGAACAAGCGCCAAGGCGCGAAGCAAGGTGGACTTGCCCACGGTCCGCGGGCCCTGCAACGCCAATACCGGCTCATCCTGCAGCCTGGCCATGGCTACGCCGAGAAGGCGGCGATCGACCAGACCATCAACTCTCTTGACCACAGCCCGCCGGCCTAGCTGAAGTTACGGATCTCGACGGGCATGCACTACGGATTTCGAGGGGTCGAAGCTACGGATAACGAGCCCAGAAGCGCGGCCCCCGGGGAGGCCCAGGGCGAGAGGACACAGCAGCACCACGGACCCAAGTGGAGTCACCGAGAGCGCACTCGTGGAACAACCGTGGAACAAGCAATGGGTCATCCCGGTAAAGGAGGGTGCGCTGCGGACGCGAAATCTCGCCCATGAGCAGCACTTTCACGCATCAGGGCTGGTCAACGCGTTGCCCGGATTCAAGTTCCTAAACCATGTGCCCAGGTTCGAATCCTGGCGGGGGCGCTAGTAAATGGGCTGGTCAGGCGCTACTTCTGAGCGTGTCTCGTTTTCGGAAGATAGCCGTAGGCCGTCTGTAGGCCGTTGCAGGCCGGACGAGCACAGATGACGAGCACATGCGCGAGCACCATGGCCGGGCCGCTGCTGAATCCTCTGAAGGCATGGCGGCGCTCATTCGTGCAGCGATTGTTGCGGGCCAATCATTACCCACGGCCAGCCCCCCGTGAGGGGACCGCGATCAAGTGGCACAAGGGACATCTGCTCTCCGGAGCGTGGTCAGGCGCCCGGTAGCTCGACGGCTTGAACCCGTCCGGGACCGGCACGTATGCGCTCCTACCTATGCAAACTCGAATCGAGATCGTCCGCCTGGAAGCTCGAGGACCGAGGTCACCGTCGCAGAGATGGCAGTTCGCAGCGGGAGTGGACTTCGAGAACTTTGGCCCTGTCCGTCACTCGCGTTGCAAGCGTGCAGTGCGGGACGAGTCGGTCCGGCCGGCAGTAAGGCCAGTAGCTCGTGACGAGAGGTATGAGCGCGTCTGCGAGATCGCGATGCGCAGCGAGAAGTCGTGTTGACGGCGTGACGCCCACAAACTGGAGGTCGAATCAGTCGAAGTCGTCGAACACCAGCATCTGGTTGCCGCGCCGACGCCAAAGAGTGCCATGGAACGGCAGCTGTCCTGGAGTGGGAGTCACGGTCCCGTCGTCGGGGCAGTCATGGAACTTCGGCTCGATCTCCTCGCTCCAGACTCGCTCGCGGTCGGCATCTGAAATCCACCGCAGCATCCTCCGTTCGGAGTGCACACCGACACGAACCGTTCGATCGGCCAGGAGCCGTACTACGGCGGCGCGGGGCAGGTCGCTGCGGACGCGGTGCCACTGATTGCCGGAATCATCGGTGAGCAGGTCGTCGGTGATGCGGTTGTGGCTACGTCTGGAGCGCGGCATTCGCCCATGATGACTCTTAAATTGGGCCGGAGCGGAGACGGCGATGCGCTTGCCTCAGCGTTCGCGCGCCCGGGCAGCCCTTCTCGGGCCCCCAGCGTGCGGCACGCTTCGGCGCGTAAATCCGGGAACCCGAACGATGTCCCCGACCGCCGGCTCGGCGACGGCTCATTGGGCTCTTGGGCGGGCAAAGGCGCAGGTCGCAGGCTTGCCCACAATCCGGAGACCGGAAGTCGCCCCCGCTCCCAGCGCCGCCCGCTGGGCTGGGCATCCGTCCAGCGGCGCCTCACCAGCCACCCGAACATCCACAACCGGTGGGGTCCGGTCCCGTGAACGTCCGACACGTTCGCCTTGAGGGAACCGGACGGGAGTAGTCGATCCGGGCGCCGCGGTCCGACGTCGCGGAGCTGGCCAGCCCGGCGTCGACGCGAACCATGGAAGCCCCGCGGACATTCTGATGGCGAGAGCCGTACCCGGGCACTGCTGGGGTACTCAGACTCCTGGGCCGAACGCCCGCAGAACATCCTGTCATGTACTAGGACAGTAGATACGACATACTGAATGACACCTTGGCGAGCCCAGAAGGAAGGTTCGGGAATGTCAGAAGCACTGGCCGCGAAAGTCAGCGAGTTGACGGAGGCACTGAAGCTCTCACAGGAGGACATCGGAGTCATCGTTGGGGCCACGGCCCGGTCCGTGGCCAGATGGGCGTCCGGCGAGGTCGCGCCACAGCGCCTTAGCCGACAACGCCTCATCGAACTGGCCTACGTCGCCGAAGCCCTCAGCGAGATCGTCAAGGGTGAGGACGCCAAACTCTGGATCTTCTCCCCCAACAAGTTGCTGAACCACGACACGCCCGCCGAGCGGATCCAACAAGGCGACTTTCGCTCCGTGCTCGCCGTCATCGAGGCCCTCGCCGACGGCGTCGTGGTGTGACGGAGCAGTACTTCTCAAACGAGAAAGCCCAGGCCGTCGATGCCGCCCATTTCCTCCGGCTCGGTGGCTTCCTCGCTCCCTCCGACACCGGCAGTGGCGTTGTCGTCGCCGTCTTCGAGTCCCACGTGGTGCCGGGACAGCTCGAACTCGCCAGCACCGAGCGCCCACACCTAGCTTCTGGCCTGCTGACGGCGTGACTACCTGACCACAGCGGCGACCGGGGGTGTCCGGCGCAACCCGGGTCTCGTAACTGATCATCCATGGACCACGCCCTGATCGAGCGAGACGCTCAAGCGGGCGATGTTGCCTTGGATGACGTGCTCAGATCGACGACCTCAATGCCGGCCGCCTGGTACCGAGCCCAACCCTCGAGGTTCGGGTCGTCCTTCTCGACGGCACCCAGGAGGACATGCTCGTCGCGTAGAACACAGCATCCGATTGCCGTAGCCATGATCTCTGCGCACCGCCCGGGCTCTGCAAGCATCCGGTCGATCAGCTTCTTCCGCGTGATCACGTGCTCGTGGTTGAGGAGCTTGTCCGGCGCCCCGACACCACCGGCCGAACGGAACCGCGTGCGGAACTTGCCGTCAGCCTCGGTGTACTTCCAGATTGCGATGGAGAGGGCCTCGCGAAGGTGGGCCATCAACAGGCCCTCGGTGGCTAGGACGCCCGCCGCCAACCGAATGGCCGACGAGCGACGCTCGTCGCCGAGGGGATGGGGTGTCCAGAGCATCCCCTTTCTGATCGGAACTCTGGGGCTGGCCCTTGAGGCTGTGCTGTGCCGCTCTATTCCTCGTCGCCCTCCTCCCGACGTTGCCTCTCACCGGGCCCCGACATGGCGCCAGGGTCCTGAGCATCATGCTGCGTGATCTTGGGCCCAGATCACGACGCTCAGACCGGTCGCCATCCAAGGCGTCACTCACCTCTTACGATCGGGTCCCAAGATGGTCGTCGGTGGTCGTGAAGGCCTCGGCGATGAACCAACCCTCGGGGATCGGCACTTGGGTGCATCCAGTCTTCGAGGTGCTGGTAGTGCTTGTCCACCGCGACCGCGCCCATGTTGCCGATCGGGAGGCGGCCGAGCTTGCCAGCTGATCCTGCCGGAGCGGACTCGTCCGGACGACCTGGTGGAGCTCGTCGGCGAGCCCGTCCGGCACGGGTCATGCTCCCTCCCCGATCTGCGTCAGCTGAGCCTCGACCTCGCGACGGTGTCTCTCGTCACAGGCTGCCCATCGTCGTTCGTCGCCGTCGAGAGCAGCGAGGAACGCGAAGCGGGCCCGCACCCGTGCCTCCCATGCGAGGAGGTCCACGGGTCGGGTGAGAACGCCGATCGAATCGGGCTCGAAGTCGCGCTCGCGGCGCTCGTGGAGCACCTCGTCGGGGTCGAGTGGCCCGACGCCGCGTCGGTCGTCGACGACATCACCCCACACCTTCAGCACCCAGAGCCTCCGGACGAGTGCTTCGTTGATGGCTCGACCTGCGAAGTGGTTGAGGTCATAGAGGTCCCGGCCCAGGGACACCCGCCGATAGCGGGCCAGCTTCTCGGCGCAGGCCTCGGCCTCGGCCACCACAGGCAGGACCGGAAGCCGGAATCCGTAGTGCTTGTGGATCGGCACCTGGACGAATCCCAGGTTCACCGGAGGGAGCGCCAGCGGTCGACGGGCGAACTCGACGCTCGCCGCGATGTTGGGCGCACCCAGATCAGGGTGGCTCACCCGGAGGCGCCAGTGACGCCCGTCGCCACGATCGGAGTCGAGGTGGTACTCGAACCCGCCGACCCGGGTGCCGTCGATGACGCCGCAGGTCTCAAGCACGGTGTCCTCGTCGGGAGCGGCGAAGTCCAGGTCGGTGGAGAATCGGCCGTCGTTGCCGGCGCGGCACTTACGCAGGCTGGTGCCGCCCTTGAACACGAGCTGGCCTCCTTCGAACCGACCGGCCTCAGCCAGCAGGAACAGCAGGTGGTCCTGGGCGACATCGAGCAGAGCGGCGTCGTAGACGTCGGCGCGCCGAGTGCGTGTCGAGAGACGAGCGCTGGTGTGAGCCCGGCCACGAACTACGCCTTCCCCACGAGGCCCTGCAGCGGAGCGATCAGCCGGTCGACGACGGAGTACTGAGGCACCCAGAGCGCGGGGTCGCCGTCACCACGGTGTTGCGCCGAGCGTTCGAAGTGGACCTTCGGCATGGGTCCGGGTGCTGGCCGCCGGTCGAACAGCCCGATGCCCCGCGGTGGATGGCCGGCTGCGTGGAGCAGGTAGGCGGCGCGCTGCCAGGTCGATGCCGACTGACCGACCAGCAGGGTCGCCAGGCGATCGTCGTCGCAGTCCGTCGCGAGTTGTCCGAGGTGGGCAACGAGGTCCGCCCACGGGCTGAACGACGCCGGGCGCGCGGCCAGCTGGACCATCAGCGCTTCGGGTCCGAAGGCCGGCAACCCGCTGGCCCACGCGACGAGGTCCAACTTGCGCCGCAGCAGCAGCGCCCCGCTCGGGCCCAGCTGCCTCGCTGCGGCTCGCGGCCACTTGATCCGCACTGCCGACACGTACGGTCGCAGCCCGTCGGGGAGCCGGCGCTCAGCTGGGAGCCAGACCGGCGTTCGACCATCGGGTCTTCGATCGAGGTATCCGAGATGCCACGCCGCGGCCGCTCCCGCGAGCATGAACTCCGTATCAGGGTCGCGAGCCAGCCAGGCGCGAAGCGCAAGGTAGGGATCCGCCACGGCATCCTGGCCGGCCGGGATGAAGGCCCAGGTTCCCTGGATCGGCAGGCCCACGAGCCATCCGAGTCGGCGGAGCTCATTGACGGTGGCATCGACATCCCGGTCATCGTCGGCCTCTGCCAGTCGATCGGCGACGTCCTCACGTGTGACGACGGCTGGTCGATCTCGCGACAGCCCTGCAACCAAGCCCGAAGCCCAGGTCGGAACGCGGCGGTCCATGCCCACCGAGCTCTTCACCTGACTTCCAGTGGTTGAGTTCACAGCGGATACTCTACCCCCACAGCATTATTTCCGCATTGTTCCCAACCGACGGGTTAGGATCGCTACGGGTTCTGGGGTGCCGTGGTCGACTCTCCGCCGGCGGCTCGGGCCGACTCATGCTCGCTCATTGCCGAGCAGCTCGGCGCCGTCATCGTCCCGAGCTGAGCGGCCGATCCACGCCGGACGCGACCCGGCCAAGGACCACGGCGCCGCTTCGGGGGTGCCACCCTCGCCCGCAAGCTGGGAAAGCACGGGGCCACGATCGTCAGCGCCGAGAACTCGATGTTCCAGCCCATGCTCCCCGAGGTGGCGGCGGGGATCATCGAGATGCGCCACGTGGTGATGCCGCTGGCCCTGGTGTGCCCCAACGCGGAGCTGATCGTCGGGCGGGTGACCGAACTCGACCTCGACGGGCGCGAAGCGACGGTGGAAACCGACGGCGGTTTGACGATCAGCATCGGCTTCGACCACCTCGTCATCGCCGTCGGGGCCGCGCCCCGCGCCTTCCCGATCCCCGGCCATATCGAGCACGCGGTGGGCGGCGGCTTCGCGGGGGTCGAGACCCTCGCCGAGCTGCGTGACCTCGCCCAGGACGCCTTGCACCACTACCCCACCCTGAAAGACGTCCCCCAGCGGTGGGTGCTCGTCGACGCCGCCCCCAAGATCCTGGCCGCGATCCCGTCCCGTCTGGGCCAGTACGCCGCCGACCTGCGGGGCCTGCGTTTCTCCGGCCTTCCCGGCTGGTTCGTCGCCCGCGGCGTCCACCTGATGCTGGTTCCGGGCTTTTCCCGCCGGATGCGGGTGCTGGCCGACTGGATCCTCTCGCTGGCCTTCCGCAGCGACATCGTCACCTTCGCGGGGCTGATCGACCCCCCGCCGCTCGCCGGCGCCCCCACCCGGGGGCTCGTGTCCGCGCCTAAGCTCCCGTCTTCCGACGGGGGTGGCCCACCAGCCGTCGAACCAACCCAAGGGGAGTAACGAGATGGCCGACAGCGTCTATCGCGTCACCGAAGTGATCGGAACGAGCCCGGACTCCTGGGAGGCGGCGGCCCGCAGCGCGGTCGAAACCGCGGCCCGGACCGTACGGGGTCTGCGCATCGCCGAGGCCGTCCGCCAGGACGTGACCATCGAGGACGGCCAGGTCACCGGCTTCCGGGTCCGGCTCAGCATCTCCTTCAAGTACGACACCGGCGACTAAGTGCCGCCCGGCGCGCCAGGTAGTAGTAGAACCTGTTCGCGACTGATCGCACCGCCAGCACGCCGGCGCGTTCGAGTGTCTCGCACGCCTCGGCAACGTTCCGCTTCGTGTAGCCGGTTGCATCGGCGAGCTGTGCGACGCTCACGGCGCCGCCCGTTCGCGACAATAAGTAGGGCAGGATCTCCGTGCGCGCGCCAAGTCCAAACATGGCACGAAGACGAAGCCAGACGAGCGACGGCCGGTCCAGCGGCGGGAGCGTCGACCTTCGGCCGCACCTGGGCGTCGACGACAACATCCAGGTCCACGCTGATCCGCCCAGGCGCACGCCCTGCCTCCAGGGCGTGGAGTAAGACCATCTGGCCCCCAACCAGGCACCAGTCTCCAGGCATCGCTTGGGCCAAGGCCCGCCGCTTCTATCTGAGATGGGGATTCCAAGCCGTCGAAGGAGACGCCCTCGGGCGGATGTTCATCCGAACGCGCGACGCCCTCGCCAGCTTCCCTGCCGACTACGGCGAGAGCTGACCCCCACCCCTATCTCGATACCGGAGCAGGCACCTCGGATAAGAGTCGGCGTCTGCCCCGCAAGGCTGAGCCGCCGCTGATTTCAGGGCCGGAGAGTGGCGCGGTCGAGACGGAGGTTGAAGACCTTCGCCACCCGAGCGAGGTCTACGTCATGGGCCAGGATCGTCGCGCCGTGGCGGGACGCTACGGCCGCGATCATGCAGTCGACCATGCCGCGAGGCGTCACCCCCGCTCCTCGGCAGGTTCTGTAGATCCGTACCGCACCGTCGAAGTCCGCGACCGGATCAAACGGGATCCAATTGAACCGCAGCAGGAGCCGGCGCAAGTCCTCTTCACGAGCGTCGTCCCGGGCGCCGGCCAAGACCTCCATCATCACCGGCTCGGTGACGGCCAGTGGGCCCTCCTGGCGGATCAACCGGGACATCCGCCGGTCGACGCGACTCTGCGTGGAGCGGTCGTACTCCACCCAGGCCGACGTGTCCGCGAGGATCACGCCGAGGGCACCGGCCCGCGGTCCTCGGGCACCTCGGCGATCGCCTTCGCGCCACCCATGGCCAGAGCTTCATCTTTCGTCATCGGCTGCCCGGCCAACCGGCGGAGGGCAAGATCCACAGCCTCCGTCTTTGTACGCAGCTTGAATCGGCGCATCACAATGTCCACGCTCGTGTCGTCGAGCTCGATGTTCGTTCGGGTCCTCGACATACACCAATCGTACACCTGCGCAGTTGCGACCCGAGATGAAGGAGGCCGGGCCGTCCGGGGAACAACTCAGGCCGCGGCCGTCTGGGGAGCTTGGCCGGCACCGACGCCCTGGGCCGCGACGTCGCCCCGCACCGCCCGACGGGCCCGGGTGACCGTCAGCCCGGCGGCGGCGGCGCCGATGAGGACGGCGATCGAACTGACGGCAGTGCTCCAGCGGTCGTCGAGGTTGAGGGCGGCGTCGAGCGAGTAGGCGCCCGGACCGGTGGAGGCGGAGACGGCACCGAGTACGGCCAACAGGAGGGGCAACTCATAGCCGCCGCTGGTGTTCCACAGCCCCTTGCCCAGGTGGGTGGAGGCAGCCACGAGGAGCGTGCCGACGATGGCGGCTCCGGCCAGGGGGGTGAGCAGGCCGAGCGCCAGGAACAGACCTCCGCCGGCCTCGGACAGGCCGGCCACGACCGCCATCGGCTTACCGGGCCGGAACCCCAAGGAGTCGAAGAAGCCGCCGGTGCCGGCGATGCCGTAACCACCGAACCAGCCGAAGAGCTTCTGGGTGCCGTGGCCCACGAGCAACAGCCCCACCGCGATGCGCAGGATAAGCAGGCCAGTGTCCATCGAGTCCTCCAAGGGATTTCGTGAGTGGGATCACTCTGGTCAACAGGTTGAAAGCTCAATTATTCCCCCCCGTGGCCCCGGCTGGGACGTGTCAGTCTGAAGGGGTGGAGCCCGACCGTGGTGCGTTCTCAACCCTGGCGTCCGACGCCGATGCGCTCGAGCTCCGGCGGCGGTGGCGGGAGGCGAACCTCGAGTACGAGGGGAACGGCGGCTGGGGACCGTCGGACGGTTCCCCGTTCCGGCTCAACCCGGGCACTGCCCCCAAATCCCTGAGGACAGTGCTGATCACCGCCGTCCACGGCGTCCGGCACCGGCGGGCGGGCGCAACGAAGGCGAACGACGCCAACACCGCCGGCCTCGCCGTCGTGCTCGCCGAGCGCCTCGGCGCCAGCCTCGCCGTCATCCGGCGCGACGAGGAGTCCGAGGACGCCAACCGGGCCTCCGATCACCCGTTCAATCGGGCCGTGGAGCGGGCTGGGCTCCTGGTCCCCCACATGCTCGTGGCCGACCTCCACGGCATGGCCGATCGAAGCGACGACATCGACGTGGCACTGGGCTGGGCTTGCCACTCCCCCTCCGGTGCGGCCGCTCAGATCCTGGCCGCCCACCTGGAGTCCGTGGGCTACCGCATCGACGGCGACGGTTCCCGGACCGGGCTGGGCGCCACCCGGGATGGCACCGTCACCCGGTGGGCCCAGCGCGGCGGGGCAACCGCCGTCCAGGTCGAGATATCCCGCGCTTTGCGGACCTTCGCCGCCGGGTCCGACCCGCTGCGCTCCGGCCACTTCGCCGCCGCGCTGGCCTCCGGGATCGCCGCCGCGGCGGCGCAACTCGGTGATCCGCACCCCGACGGCAACAACGTCGAGGCGGTCTGTCACCTCCCGGAGTAGCCCAGACGCCGCCCGCGCACCAGATCGGGGGCCGCTGGGTCTTCGACACCGAGGTCCTGACCCGGCGATTGGAGGCCAACTCCCCTGGACGCCCGGGCCGCGACCAGCAGGTCGCAGGTCAGGGCGATCTCCAGGCCACCGGCCAGGGCGAAGCCCTCGATGGCGCCGATCAGCGGCTTCTGGCTGTCGTTCTCGATGAAGGGAAGGAACCCCGCCGGCTCGCCTTCCTGGGCGAAGGCCTTCAGGTCCATACCGGCGCAGAACCCCCGTCCGGCGCCGGTGAGCACGCCGGCGGTGAGGCCGTCGTCGCCGTCCAGCTGCTCCATGGCCCGCAACAGGCCCTCGGCCAAGGCGGTGTTGATGGCATTCATCGCCTCGGGGCGGTTGAGGGTGATGAGCAGGACCCGGCCCCGCGGCTCGGTCAGAACTTCGTCAGCCATGGTGTCCCACTCTCATTTTGGGGGCCTTATTTGGGGGGCATGCGGATGGCGCCATCCACCCGGATGGTCTCGCCGTTCATGTAGTCGTTGGTGACGACCTCGGCGACCATCGAGGCGAGCTCGTCGGCGGTCCCGAGGCGGTGGGGGAACACGACGCTCTCCCCCAGCTTCGCCTTGAAGGCCTCGGCCCGCTCGCTGCGGCCGTAGATCGGCGTGTTGATGAGCCCGGGGGCGATGGTGTTGACCCGGATCCCGTACACGGCGAGGTCACGGGCCAGGGGCAGTGTCATGCCGACCACCCCGCCCTTGGAGGCGGAGTAGGCGACCTGGCCGATCTGCCCGTCGAAGGCGGCCGCCGAGGCGATGTTCACGATCGCCCCCCGGCTGCCGTCGGCGTCAACCGGGTCGGTCTTGGCCATCGCCGCCGCCGCCAGGCGCAGGCAGTTGAAGGTGCCGATGAGGTTGACCCGGATCACGAACTCGAACTTGTCGAGCGGGTACGGGTCCCCGTTGCGGTCGACGGTGCGGATGGCGCTGCCCATGCCGGCGGCGTTCACCAACGCCCGCAAGGGTCCCATCTCGCCGGCGGCGTCGATGGCGGCCTGCACCTGTTCCGGATCGGTCACGTCGGCCTTGGCGAACAGGCCGCCCATCTCGGTGGCCAGCTCCTTGCCGAGCTCCTCGTTGAGGTCGAGCACCACGCAGCGGGCGCCCCGGGCGGTGAGCGCCCGGACGGAGGCCGCGCCGATGCCGGAGGCGCCACCGGTGACGACGGCTGATACGCCGGTCAGGTCCATACGATTGTTCTCCTCGGGTAGGAAAGGGAGCCGGGTCTGGAAGGGGAGCCGTCCTCAGGCCTCTTCGGCCAGGACGGCGGCGAGGTTGTCCTGCAGGCGCAGGAGGGTCTGCGCCAACGCTTGCCGTTCGGCCCGGCCGATGCCGGCCCGGAGCTGGATACGGAGTTTCTCGTCGATGGCGTCGATCTCGTCGACGACGGCTGTGGCCGCCGGGGTGGTGGCCACCAGCCATACCCGCCGGTCGCCGGCCTGGCGGCGCCGCTCGACGAGACCCCGGTGCTCCAGGGCGTCGACCACCGCGCCGATGGCCGGCCTCCCCATGGCCAGACCCTCGGCCAGCTGCGTCTGGGTCATAGCGCCGCGCTGGTGCACGAAGGCGAGCAGGCTGGCTTCCGACAGGTTGAGGCCGAGCCCGGCGAGCCGGACGTCATAGGCCCGCCGGATGACCCGCGACGTGGCCATCAGGGTCGACTCGACCCGCCGCCACGGCGGGGCGTCGAGCTCATGGTCCAGCGAGGGGGCCACCGCCGGCCTCAGCCGCGGCGCAGGAGGGTGCCCGTACCGAGTCCCCCACCGCAGCACATCGTGATGACGGCGTGCTCGGTGTCGCTCCGCTCGAGCTCGTACAGCGCCTTGGTCACGAGGATGGCGCCGGTGCCGCCCAGGGGGTGGCCGTGGGCGATGGCGCCGCCGTTGGGGTTCACCCGCTCCAGGTCGGCTTTCATGTCGCGCTCCCAGGCGAGGACGACCGAGGCGAAGGCCTCGTTGATCTCCACCACGTCGATGTCGCTCATGGAGAGACCGTTGTCGGCCAACAGCTTCCGGGTGGCCGGGATGGGCCCGGTGAGCATCATGGCCGGGTCGGAGCCGACCAGGCAGACGTCGACGATCGTCGCCCGGGGGGTGAGCCCGAGGGCGGCCGCCTTCTCCCGCGTCATCATCAGGACGGCGCCGGCACCGTCGCAGATCTGCGACGACGACCCCGCCGTGTGCACCCCGTCGGGGCGGCCGACCGGCTTCAGGGTGGCCAGGCCCTCCAGCGTGGTCTCCCGCAGCCCCTCGTCCCTCGTGACCCGATGGGTCGTCCCGGACGGCTTCCCGTCCTCGCCGCGGTCGGGCGCGTCGACGGGCAGGATCTGCGAGCCGAAACGGTCCGCCGACCACGCCCGGGCCAGCCGGTCCTGCGAGAGCTTGCCGAATTCGTCGGCCTCCTGGCGGGTGATCCCCCACTGGTCGGCGATCCGCTCGGCCGCCTCGAACTGCGAGGTGAACTCGTGGTGCGCCCAGTAGTTCTTGTTGACGGGCTTGCCGACAAACGGGTCTTTGGGGACCGTGGAACCCATCGGCACCTGGCTCATGATCTCGACACCGCAGCCCACGGCCACGTCGACCACGCCCGCCTTCACCAGCGAGTAGGCGAGGTTCGTCGCCTGCTGGGAGGAGCCGCACTGCGAGTCGACCGTCGTGGCCGCCGGCTCGATGGGCAGGCCGGCCGCCAGCCAGGCGTTGCGGGCGATGTTCCCGCCCTGCATCCCGACCTGACCGACACAACCGCCGACGACCTGACCAACCTCGGACGGGTCCACGCCCGACCGGGTGAACAACGCCTGCTGCACGGCGCCGAGCAGGTCGATCGAGTGCATGGCCGACAGCCCGCCGTTGCGCCGCCCGAGCGGTGTCCGAACTGCCTCCACGATCACGACGTCTCGCATCATGCCTCCTCGGCATCCGAGCCGGGGCCCTGCCGGCCCGGTCGTCATCCGAATGGTGACATATTGTATGCAGACATACAGAATCCCGGCTCGGAATACAACGGCCCCGGAAGGTGATCTCCACCTTGGCCGGCCCGCACGGGCCGGCCCTCCTTTCGTTTCATTCAGCCGGTCACCAGTCAGCCGGCTGGTAGTCCTTCAGGAACTGGCCGAAGACGTGGGCTCCGGTGTTGAAGCCGGAGATGATCGGGTCGACGATGCGGGCGGCGCCGTCGACGATGTCGAGCGGCGGGTGAAAACGGTGCTCCGCCGTCTTGCGCTCGGCGATCGGCACGGGGTCCTCGTCGCTCACCCAGCCGGTGTCGACGCTGTTCATGTGGATGCCGTCGGCC
>CAZCVW010000011.1:0-26024 GCA_964502185.1 uncultured Burkholderiales bacterium | reverse complement strand
ACCGCGACAGCGGGCGCGAGAACCGGTAGACGCGTGACGGCGACTCCTTGACCACGAGGGAGAGCCGGCCGCCAAAGACGAAGGCGGCCTCGGTGTTGGCCCACCTTCGATCAGGAATGGCGTATCGATACCGGCCCACAACCCGGGCGGCCACGGCCCGGTCCGGGTCGGGTTCGGCGATCTCGTAGAGCCAGCGGTCCCCACCGGTCTGGCCGCTCTCGATCACCCAGAGTCGCCCGGGACCGTCGGGGTCCGGGCCGCGGGCGTAGACGACCTCCTCCCAGTCGCGGTTCGCCGCCCCGGCCACCGGGATCTCCCGGATGCGCGGCCCGTTGGGTGTCCGCCGGAAGGCGTAGAGGCTGGCGGGCCGCCCGGAGTCGCGGATGAGCCACGCCACTCCGGGATACCGCTCCGAGGTCGCCATACCGGAGACCTCGCCGGTCCCCGAGGGCATGGACGGGAGAATTCCGGGGGTGGGGGCGGGGGGACGGCAGATGGCCGCGCCCCTCACTGGCGGCTGGGCGGGGCCGCCGGGCCTTCCTGCCGAGCCAGTCGGAGGTGAGTGGCGCGACCACACCCGGACCCAGTCGACGTACTGGTGGGTGCTGCGCCCATCCGTACCGCAGGTGGAGGACTCCAGGTACACCTGGGCGTTGAGGATCATGTAGAAGGGGCCGCCTTCATCCATGGCCGACGCCCCCGCCCGGGTGTGGAACTGCTCCACCCCGTCGACGTACCAGATGGTTCCGGTCGGCGACCACTCCGCCCCGAAGACGTGGTAGCCGGCCGAGAAGTCAGGCCCAGGAGCGAGCCGGCGCCGCCGCTCCACAGAGTTCGGCCCCCGCCAGTGCTGCGTGAGCCGGGCGATGTTCCGCTCGTCGCCGTGCACCTCCACCACGTCGAGTTCCGGAGGCCACGACTCGTCGTTGGGCTTGGCCCAGAACGCGGCCCGGGCGCCCTCGCAACCCGCCACCCACAACCGCGCTTCCCAGTAGCCGTGGAGCTGCGAGAAGCGGTCGCGCGTGTTGACGCAGCCGACGCTCCAGGGCTTCCCGTGCTGGGGGCGGGACTCGATCCGCTGAAGCAGGACACCGCCACCCACCACGTTGTTGGCCGGGTCGCAGTAGCCGAAGGTGTTCTGCGATGCCGGTCCCCAACCGAACCCGCTCGCCCACTTGGCGGGGTCGAGAGAGGCCCCGTCGAAGTCATCGGCAAAGGTGAGCGCCCACTGACCCCCGGTCGATCCCTGCGGAGTGACCGCCGCCGGCGGGGACGCGGCGGGGGCGCCGCTCCCGGCTATGAGCAACACCGACACGAGGGCCAAGGCCGGTACTGCTCGTCGCCGGAGCGACGCCCCCTTTCCGTCAACCATCTGCTGAAATGGTTAGGAACGGCCGGACGACTTGTCGTTGTCGCCCTTGTTGTCGTCCTTCTTGTCGTCCTTACTGGGATCGTCCTTCGGGACCAGCAGGACACAGGCCAGACCCTCGACCTCGAGGGGCACGGTCCACATGTCTTGGGGGCAAGGCTCCGGCTCTTGTTCCTTGGCCTTCTTGTCCTTGGCGTCGGCGCTGTCGCCGTCCTCGGGGGCACGGGCCATCGGGGTGTACGAGCGGTCCGTCGGGACGCTCTGGGCACCCACCGGTCCGGCCAGGAGGCCGGTCAGAACAGGGACGGCTACCAGGAGCGGAGTCAACCTTCGCACCTTCATCGGGGTTCCTTTCTATGGTCAGGTCTCAAGGGCTGTGACGAGGAGTGCAGTGCTCAAGGGGGAGACGTAGGACTCCCCGTGGTGGAAGGGAGGGAAGACCCGCATCACCGGCTGCGCCGATGAGCAGGCGATGACCTTGATGGCGGGGAAGGCCGAGGCGATGCAGGCAGCCACGTGATCCGTGTCCTCACCTTCAAGGTCGAGCACGACCGCATCGGGGCGGACCTCGCTCAGCTGAGAAATGACCCCGGAGGCCTCGGCCTCGGCCACGACCTCGAGTCCCTCCTCGTCGAGAAGGTCCCGGAGCCCCATGCGGGCGATCATCCCGAACTCTCCGATCAGGACCCGGCGCACTGGATTGCCTCCTCTCGGTCATCAGATGAGTCCTCGGCGGGTGGCGAGGGCCACGACCCTGGGCCCGGTTCCGGCAGTTCATGCGGATCAGCAGGTCGTGGACGATGTTCTTCACCGTCTTCTCCGAGTAGCAGAGGCCCTCGGCGATCTGGCGGGTGTTCTCGCCCTGGGACAGCAGCCGGAGGACGCTGAGCTCCCGGCCCGAAAGACCATCGGCGCCGACTCCCCGGCGACCGCCCCGGCCTGCACCGACGAGGTTGGGCAGCACCGAGACGGGAAGCGACCCGTTCCCCCCGGCCACCGACCGGAGGCAGTGCAGGAGCGCCTGCGGGGTGACGTCCGAACGGATCAGCGCACCGGCCACCCCCGACTGCACCGCCTCGACGAGCAGTTCGTCGTCCGGGGTGCGGGCGATGGCGACCAGGCGCGTGTCGCTGTCGCGGGTGAGACGGACCGCCTCGCCCAGCCCCGCCGCCTCAAGCTCGAACACGAGGATGTCGGTCCGAGCGAGATCCGGTCGGGGCGTGAGCGAGGCACTCTCGCCGGCGAGGAGGTGTCGGGGTGACTCCAGGCAGGCGGCGAGACCGAGGCGGAAGACCGGGTTGTGGTCATCTATCCAAACCCGGATGGGATGTTCGTCCAGCACGGGGCAAAGCCAACCAACGGAGCCGCCCCGGTCCTAGATGCCTTCGGACGTTCTTTCGGTCCTGCGCCCGGCCGGCGACTGCCCCCTCGGGTACCCCAGTCGGGCAAGGCCTCCGCCGGGCCGGGCAAGACCCGTTTCAGATCGGGCCTGTGTCAGACCGGATCGGTGTCAGATCGGATCGGTGTCAGATCAAACCCTGACGGATCCCTTCGGCGACGGCCTGGGCCCGGGTGCGGACGCCGAGAGCCAGCTGGATACCGGAAACGCTGCTCTTGATCGTCCGGTCCGAAAAGCCCAGTTCCTCCGCGATCTCACGGGTACCGGCCCCGGTGGACAGGAGCCGCAGGACATCCAGACTCCGGCTGTCCAGCCTCGGCACCGGCGATACCTGCGGCGTGGTGACGTGGAGGCCCGCGGCGGCCGCCTGCACGCCGGCCACGAGTTGCTCGGCGGTGAGCGTGGCCCGGGGCAGCACGGCGAGAACGACGTTGTCGGCCGCCAGGCGGCTGGGCACATCACCGCAGACCACCAAGGGGCAGGAGAAGCGCTGGTCGGCGGCGATGCGAGTGGAAACCACGACCACATCGGTGGCGTCGTCGATGTCGGCGACAGCCTCGAGCGTGGGATGCCCCGCCATGCAGGCCCGCAGCCCCAGGGCGAACATCTCGTGCTCGTCGACGATGCCCACCCGGACCTTGGGCGCAGTGGGCCGACCCCGGGATTCCGTGGCCTGGGACACGGCCAGCGTCATGCGTTGCCCTCTTCTCTCCACTCGGTAATTAACAGGAAGAAGTCCACCCCCACTCAGAACATAGAGCCCGCTAGTTACCAATATCAAGCAGAACTTTTCAGGCTGAATAGGGAATATGTGTCAGCCCCGAATTACTGTAAGCATGGGCTGACGCTCGCGGGAGATTCCACCGGGCGGCAGGGGCGCAAACCGTTGTGGATGCAGGAACATGAGTACAGGACATAAGTACACGCACGTATTTCCTTTCTTGGCTACTAACGTGCCTGGCTTCCGAGCTCGGGAAGCCAGTGCCGAGAAAGAGTCCGTTTGTTATTGCGTTAAGGGCGCACGAGCGCGCCGAACTCGAGGCGCGGGCGCGCCGTTATACGTTGCCGTATCGGGACGTCATACGGGCCAAGATCGTCCTGATGGCGGCGGCCGGTCTCGACAACGACCAGATCGCCGCCCGGCTCGACACGCGGCGCGAGATCGTCTCAAAGTGGCGCAAGCGCTTCCATCACGAGGGCCTGCCCGGACTCGAGGAGCGCGACCGCAGTGGCCGCCCGCCCTCTCCGAGCTCTAGCGCCGCTTCGGGCGCCTCGAAATTACAGAGTCGGTAGGCGGAGGCCCGGGTAGGCGCCGCTGGAGAGTGAGCTCGGCCCGTCCGCCTGCAGGCGGTACCAGCCGGCCGCGGCGATCATCGCCCCGTTGTCGGTGCAGAGCGACGGGCTCGGCAGGAAGGCCCGGCGCCCGGCCGCCTCGGCCTCGTCGAGGAGGCGCGTCCGCAGCAGGGAGTTGGCGGCCACCCCACCGCCGAGCACGACGGTCTTGGCATCCGCCGTGGCCGCCGCCCGGAGCAGTTTGGTGATGCAGACGTCGACCACCGCGTCCTGGAACGAGGCCGCTACATCGGCCACGTCGGCGTCGGGCTCCCGGTGCACGTAGCTGGCCACCGCCGTCTTGAGACCGGAGAAGGAGAAATCGTGCCCGTCGCCGAGCATGGGGCGCGGGAAGGAGACGGCGGTGGGATCGCCCTGGGCCGCGACCCGGTCGATCTCCGGCCCACCCGGGTACCCGAGGCCGAGTAGCCGGGCGACCTTGTCGAAGGCCTCGCCCGCCGCGTCGTCGACCGTCTGGCCGAGGACCCGGTAGCGGCCGTGGCCCTCCATGGACACCAGCATGGTGTGACCGCCCGAGACGAGCAGGAACACGAGCGGAGGCTCGAGATCCGGCTCCTCCAGAAAGGCGGCATAGAGGTGCGCCTCCAGATGGTTGACGGCCACGTAGGGGATCCCCACGGAGAGGGCGACGGCCTTGGCCGCGCTGACCCCCACCAGCAGGGAGCCGGCCAGCCCGGGTCCGGCGCAGGCGGCCACCGCGGCCAGGTCAGAGAGTTCCGTACCCGCCTCGACCAAGGACTGGGCGATGACCGGGTTGATCAGCTCGAGGTGGGCCCGGCTGGCGATCTCGGGCACCACACCGCCGTAGGGAGCGTGGAGGTCGGACTGGCTGGCCACCACGGAGGAGAGGATCGTGTGGCCCCCGGCCACCACGCCGGCGGCCGTCTCGTCGCAGGAGGTCTCGATCCCCAGAATCCGATCACTGCTCATCGCGGTTGCTCCTCGACCTCGGTCGTGCCCGGAACTCCGGCCTCGATGGCGTCGAGGAGCTCGGCGTATTCCTCGTCGGCCACGTCCTCGGCCCACATGACGAGGGCGTCCTCTTTGGTTTCGGCGTAGTAGTTCTTGCGAACCCCGACCGGTCGGAATCCGAACTGCCGGTACAGGTTCTGGGCCGCCTTGTTCCCGAGCCGGACCTCGAGCGTGAGGCTCGTCGCGCCCCGCCGGATCGCCTCGCGAGCCAGGGCGGCGAGCAGGCGGCTACCGATCTTGTGGCGGTGCCAGGCCGGATCCACCGCGATGGTGGTCACGTGGCCGTCGTCGAGGGTCATCATCAGGCCGGCGTACCCCACCAACTGGCGACCGACGACGGCCACGTAATACGCCCGGGTCGACCGCAACGCCAGCTCAGAGAGGAAGAGCGACATGCTCCAGGGGACGGGGTAGACCCGCGACTCGATCCGGAGCACGGAACGCAGGTGCCGCCGGCGCAGGGCCAGCAGGCGAACCTCCAATGGGGAAGCGACGGGTTCAGCGGCCACGCACGCGCCCTTACCGGCGAGCCCAATTCATCTCGGCGTCGGACACCCGCAGATAGAGGGGGTGCACCTGCCGGGGGTGGCAGAAGTCTTCGCGCTGGAACTTGGCCCGGGCCAGCTCGACGAGCGCCGAGGGGCTCGGGTAACACATACCGGGCGGCCCGAACTCCGAGCGCTCCAGGTCGGAGAAGCTGTCCCGGTAGCGCAGCGCGCCGTCGCCCAGCAGGAGGACTTCTTCGCCCTTGGCCGACAGTTCGGCGGCGAGGTCGCCCGGCGACCCGATCTCGTACTCGGACAGGCGCTGCACGCCGCCGGGCACCTGCCGGTAGGTCGCATAACACACTTCGCCCCGGCGGGCGTCGAGGACGGGCACGATCAGGCGGTCGGTGTAGCGCATCTCGAAGGCCAGCAGGTCGAGGCTGGGCACGGCGATGAGCGGGATCCGCAGCGCCTGGGCCATCACCTTGGCGGTGGTGACCCCGACCCGCAGTCCCGTGAACAGGCCGGGACCGATCCCCACGCCGATAGCCGAGAACTGACCGGGCGAGAGGTCGAGCTGTTCGCACAGGTATTGGATGGCGGGGGCCAGATGTTCGGCGTGGTGCTGAGGACGGGCCAGCTGGATCCGACCGAGCACCTCGTCGTCCGAACCGATGGCCACACCCACCTGGGGCGTGGCGGTGTCTATGCATAGGAGCAGCACTCAGGCCCCCGTCTCTAAAGGGATGCCGGCGCGCTCCGGGTGTTCGGCCAGATCTCTTTGGGCGAAGGGGGCGAGGACCTCGTCGAGGCGGCCGGCCCGTACCTGCCACGACTCGCCCCACGGGCAGATCTCAATCTCCCTCTCCTCCTCGCCGGCCAATTCCAACCGGACCTCCAAGCGGTCGGCCGGGAGCAGCGGGCCGATGACGTCGCCCCACTCGACCAGCGTCACCCCGTCCTCGGGGAACTCGTCGAACCCGAGGTCGTGGAGCTCCTGGAGCCGGCCGAGGCGGTACACGTCGACGTGGGTGAGCGGAACGTCGCCCTGGTACTCGCGCACGATCGTGAAGGTCGGGCTGACCACCGGCTCGGTGACGCCGAGCCCCCGGGCCACCCCCTGGGCGAACGCGGTCTTTCCCGCGCCGAGCTCACCGGCCAGCACCACGAAGTCGCCCGGCCGTAGCACCGCCCGACCGAGTTGCTCGGCCAGGGCGCGGGTCTCCTCGACCGAGTGGGTGAGAACCTGCACGAAAAGGTCTCCGGGGCCTAAAAGGTCGCTATGGCGCCCGATGATGGCCGCCGAGAACACCCGATCTTACCGCGTCACTACCGCCGACCTCACGGCCAGGGCGGTCGCCTCCGCCGCCGCTTCCCGCACCTGGTCGAGGTCGGCGTCGACGTCCCCGGTGGCGAGGGAGAAGGCGACATCACCGTCGTAGCGGGTATGGACCGGGCGCAGGGAACGGGCGAGCCCGTCGTGGGCGGACTGGGCCAGCAGGTAGCAGTCCCCTTTGCCCAGCCGGGCGTTGGTGGCCACCACGGCCAGGGTCGTCTGCTCAAACGGCGACAAGGCGCCGAAACCCGCCACCTCGGGTGGGGCGCTCGATCCGGCCAGCACCGAGCCGTCCGCGCCGATGACGTCGCCGGCGGCGTTGACCGCCACCAGCGCGCCGACGACCACGCTGACCTGCCCTGGGGCGCCGGCGGCAACCGCGGCCGTGCCGAGGCCCCCGGGGACCGCGTACTGCCGGCCCCGCCACTTGCCGAGGACGGCCCCCCGGCCGGCTCCGACACGGCCGGATGACGCCGGCTCTCCCCGCCCGGCGTCCACCGCCGCGGCGTAGCCCTCCTCGGGCCCCGGCACCCGACCGGAGGGGAGGTCGAACAGGGCTGCCGCCACCACGATCGGGACCGGCCCCGCCGTGGTCGGGAACCCCTGGCCCCGTTCGGCCAGGAACCGCATAACCCCGTCGGCGGCGGCGAGACCGAAGGCCGAGCCGCCCGAGAGCACCACGGCATCGACCCGGTCCACCAGGCGGGTTGGTTCGAGGAGGGCGGTCTCCCGGGTGGCGGGGGCGCCGCCGCGCACCTCCCCCGACCCCGCCGTCCCGGCGGGGGCCCACACGACGGTGACGCCGGTCCCCTCGCCCGTCCAGTGCCCGACCCGTATGCCGGGGACCCGGGTGATCACCGGCCGCCCTGTTGAGCTTTCAGCCGGTGTAGCGCCGCGGGACGCGAGCCCCGATGGCGCAGCACACTTCGTAGGGGATCGTGTCCAGCCGTTGCGCCCACTCGACCGCGGTGACCTCCTCGTCGCCCTGGCGCCCGATCAGCACGACGTCGTCGCCCACCGCGCAACTGTCGGAACCCAGATCCACGAGGAGCTGGTCCATGGTGACGGTGCCGGCGATCCGGCGGCGGCGACCGCCCACGAGAACCTCGCCGCCCACCTCACCGAAGCGGCGCGGCACGCCGTCGGCGTAGCCGATCGGCACCGTGGCCACCATGGAGTCGGCCTGCAGCTCGTAACGCAACCCGTAGGAGAGACGCTCGCCGGCGGGCAGCCGGCGCACGGACGAGACCTTGGCCGAAAGGCTGAAGGCAGGCCGGAGCGGAAGGATGCCGTCCAGGGCCGGCGCGGGCGGGATGCCGTAGAGGGCGATCCCGCACCGGACGAGAGCGAAGCGGGCGCGGTCCTGGGTGAGCAAACCGGCGGAGTTGGCGGCGTGGACCATCCGGGGGCGGATCCCGGCCTTGGCCAACTGCGAGCGCACGGCCTCGAAACGCTTCAGTTGGGTGGCCGTGTAGGGATCGCCCGGTTCGTCGGCCACGGCGAAGTGGGTGAGCAGGCCCGACAGCTCCAGCTCCCGGTGCTTGCGGACGAGGCAGGCCAGATCGGGGGCGTCCTCGGGGGTGCAACCGATCCGGTGCATCCCCGTGTCCACCTTGAGGTGCACCCGCAGCGGCTCCACTGCGCCGGAGTCGGCCGACGCCTTGGCCAGAGCGTCGATGAATCGGCGCGTATGCACCACGGGAGTGAGCCCGTTCCTCACCACCGCACCGGCGGCCGTTGGCGGGGGCTCCGACAGCAACAGGATCGGAGCGTCGACACCCGCCTCCCGGAGCTCCACGGCCTCTTCGACGAGCGCCACACCGAGCCAGTCGGCCCCGGCCTCCAGCGCGGCGAACGCCACCGCCACCGCTCCATGCCCGTAGCCGTCGGCCTTCACCACCGCCAGCAGGCCCGCCGGGGCCGCCCGCTCGAGGAGCAGGGCCGCGTTGTACCGGATGGCATCGAGGTCGACGTCCACCCAGGTGGGCCGGTAGAACGCCCCGGCGGTGAAGTTCGTGATGCTGGGGACCATGTGGAACTCCGAGTCTACGAGCAGCAAGTTGGGACTCCGGTGATTTCACGCTGCCGCAGCAGCTCTGCGAGTACGACCGGCAAAGCCTCGATGAGGTCACCTGCGATGACACCGACGGGCAGACCGACGGGCCCGCCGACGCCCGCCGCCAGGCCGTGGATGAACGCCCCGGCCACCGCCGCCTCATGGGCGGGCAGGCCCTGGGCGACCAGGGCACCGAGGATTCCGGAGAGGACGTCGCCGGTCCCGGCCGTGGCCAGAGCCGGGGTCCCCGTCGGGTTGATGGCGGCCAGTCCGTCCGGGTCGACGACGACGGTGCGAGCCCCTTTGAGCAGGACGACCGACCCGGCCCGGTCCGCCAACCGGCGGGCGGCGCCCACGCGGTCCGGGCCGACCGGTTCGCCGGCCAGCCGGGCGTACTCGCCGGCATGGGGGGTGACGATGGTGGCGGCCCGGCGCGACCGGAGCAGGCCGGTGTCGCCGTCGAGGGCGTTGAGCCCGTCGGCATCGAGGACCAGCGGGACGGGCGCCTCGGCCACCAGTCGCCGGACGGCGGCCACGGTGGGCGCCGCCCGTCCGAGCCCCGGACCGATGACGAGAGCCCGGAAACGTTCGACGTCGTCGAGCACCACTTTGGCTGCGGTCTCGTCGAGCGCTCCGTCGGGGGTGGCGGGCAGCGACCGGGTGATCACCTCGCCACCGGAGGCGGCCGCCGCGGCGGCCCCGGGCAGCCCGCACACCACGATTCCCGCCCCCGCCCGCAGGGCGGCCCGGGCGGCGAGGTTGGGCGCCCCGATCATGCCCTGCGAGCCGCCGACGACAAAGACGCCGCCGACCGACCACTTGTGGCTCTCCGGCTCCCGGAGTGGTAGCCACCCGGCGACGTCGGTGGACTCCGGGACGAAGAGGGACGGGCGGCCGGCCCCCGGCCGCCCGGCCCCCGCCAGGCCGTCCAGCAGCGACCAGATGCCGATATCGGCCACCTCGACGTCGCCGGCGTAGGACGCGCCCGGCTCGAGCACCAGTCCGGGTTTCAAGGCGGCCAGGCACACGGTGGCCGCCGCCCGGACGGCCGGGCCTTCCACCGCACCGGTCAAACCGTCGACCCCGGAGGGGATGTCGACGGCGAGGACCTTGACGCCGGAATCGCGCAGCGCTTCGGCCACCGCCGCCGCCTCGCCGCTTAAGGGACCCCGGAGACCGGTGCCGAACATGGCGTCGATGGCGAGGTGGGCCCGGCCCAGTTCCCGCAACAGCCGGTCGCGGTCAATCCCGCCCAAACCCAAGGAGGAATCGCGGAGGGCGAAGACCTCGGCCCGCGCTCCCCAGGAGCAGAGCAGCCGGGCGGCGACACGGCCGTCGGCGCCGTTGTTGCCTTTGCCGCAGACGGCCACGACGCGCCGGCCGTAGACGCCACCCAGCCGTCGGCGGGCGGCGCGGGCCACGGCTCCGCCGGCCCGCTCCACCAGCACCGCCTCGCTCACGCCGGAGGCGATGGCGGTAGCGTCGGCCGATGCCATCTCGGCGGGGGTGAGCACGGGGAGCATCGACGCCAATGGTAGGGCCGCTGGAGTCACCCTCCGTGGACCCCGCTGACGCCAGGTGAGACCCTAGAGGCAGTACGTTTGTTGTCGCCCGTTGGGGCTGCTGGAGGTTTTTGGTGGGGATGCAGGCCCGAGATCGGACGCTGTGCGTGGCGCGCCTGGTCATCGCGGCCCTCCTCCTGTCGGCCTGCGGTGCGGACTTTCTGTGGGTGAACACCATGGGCAAGCCGCCCGAGCTGGTGACCACCACCACAACCACATCGACCACGACGACGACCACCGCCCCTGCGCCGGAGCCGCCACCTCCCCCGCCGCAGCCCAGGGCCACTCTGCCGCCGCCGCCACCCAAGGCGCCCCCGCCGCCTCCTCCGCCGCCGCCTCCCCCGCCTCCGCCGGCCCCCGTGGAAGGCCCGGGCGAGTCGCCGCTCACCGGTTTCGGCAACATCGCCACGACGGGGCGTCCGGCCCTGGTGGTGAAGATCGACAACGTCTCGAAGGCCCGGCCGCAGATGGGCCTGAACGAAGCCGACATCGTCTACGAGGAGGGGGTGGAGGGCGGCATCACCCGCTTCGCCGCCATCTTCCACTCCCGCAACGCCGATCCGGTGGGCCCCGTGCGGTCGGCCCGGTCCACCGACGTCGGCATCGTGAGCCCGCTCAACCGGCCGCTGTTCGCCTACTCGGGCGCCAACGCCGTGTTCAAGGAGTACATCCGGCAGGCCCCGCTGGTCGACGTCGGCGTGGAGAACTATCCCGACCGCTACCGCCGCGACGGTGGCCGCCCGTCGCCCAACAACCTGTTCTCCTGGACGCCCGGCCTGTTCTCGCTGGCATCACCCGAAGCGGCCGGACCGCCCGCTCTCTTCTCCTACCGGGCGCCCGGGGATCGCCCCCGGGGCGCCGAGATCAAGCCCGTGGGCCGGGCCGAGGGTCGATGGACGCGCAACGGCCGTCCCATCACCACCATCAGCTTCGACTGGGACCCGGGCGTCAACGGGTGGGCGCGGATCCAGAACGGCGAACTGCACACCGACGCCGCCGGAAGGCGGGTCACGCCCACCAACGTGATCTTCCAGTTCACGACCTACCGCAACACCGGCCTCGTCGACAGCTCAGGCACGGAGGTGCCGGAGGCGGACGTGGTCGGCGAGGGCGACGCCTGGATCTTCACCGGCGGCTACATGATTCCGGCTCGCTGGTCGAAGGGCTCCAAGGAGGAGATCACCCGGTTCGTCGACTCCACCGGGCTCGACGTGCTCCTCGCCCCCGGCCGCACCTGGGTCGAACTGATCCCGCCGGGGAACGCCGGCTTCACCGAGCGCACCCCGACGCCCGAGGAGTCGACGCCGCCCCCGGAGGAGACGACCACGACGACGTCCCCGCCGCCGGAGGAGACGACCACCACGACGACGGCACCGCAAGGCCCGCCGCCGGACGAGACGAGCACGACGACAACGACCACCCCGCCCGTTACCGTGCCGCCGGTGACGACCGCGCCCGGCGAAGGCGGCGACGACACCTCCGACGACGGCTCGTCGAAACGGGAGGATCGGTCGAAGCGCAACATGGACGAGTCCAAGCCGCCCGACGAGGCGACCAAGCCCGAGGAAGATCCCCCGCAGGAGGGCTAGTACGACGAGCTGTCGGTAGATGCCGCCCTGAGCCACGAGGTCGGCGTGGGTTCCGGTTTGCCGGGCCGGGTTCCCCTGTGAGCGATCGATGTTCAGGTTCGGGCTGAATCCGGGCGTTCCTGCCACTGTGCATGGTTGTTTCGCGCTATAAGTGGTTTTCGCCCACTTGAGCGTAGGCCACCGCGACGGCCGTCGCCGTGGACGCGGTATGGGTAAGCGAGATGTGCCAACCCGCCACCGACCGCTCGGCGGCCAGCGCCGCCGCCCGCCCGCCCACCACCAAACCGGGGGCTCCGCCCGGCCGGCGGGTGACCTCGACATCGGCGAAATCAAACGCTCCCAGCCCGACCGACAGCGACTTCATCACCGCCTCTTTGGCGGCGAAGCGGGCCGCGAGGCCCGGGACCGGATCGTGGCGTGTGGCCGCCTCGGCCCGTTCCGCCACCGTGAACACCCGCTCGGCGAGGCGGGGCCGGCGGGCCAGCACGATCCGGAACCGCTCCACCTCCACGGCGTCGATCCCCACCCCCACCACGATCCCGCTCATGGAGCCAGACTATTGCCGACCTTTCAGCCGGGGCCGAGCGCAGCCGTGAGCGCGGCCGTCAGCCTCGCCACCTGGGCCTCGGCGGCCTCCACGCTCGGAGCCTCCACCATGATCCGCACGAGCGGCTCCGTCCCGGACGGGCGGACCAGCACCCGGCCCGTCTCGGCCAGGTCGGCCTCTACGGCTCGCACCTCGGCCCAGAAGGCTCCGGCTCGGTCCAAACCCTCCCGGTCGGTCACACGGACGTTGCGGAGGACCTGAGGCAGCTTGGTGACGACGGCGGCCAGCTCCGAGAGCGGTTGGCCGGTGCGGGCCATGACGTCGAGGAGGACGAGGCCGGAGAGGAGCCCATCGCCGGTGGTGGCAAGGTCGGCGAAGATCAGGTGCCCCGACTGCTCGCCCCCGAGGGCCGCGCCTTCGACGTCCATCGCCTCGAGGACGTAGCGGTCGCCCACCTTGGTCTCCACGACCCGGAGTCCGTGGGCGGCCATGGCCCGCCGGAACCCGAGGTTCGCCATGACGGTGGCCACTACGGCGTCGCCCGGGAGCCGGCCCCGGGACTGGAGATCCAGGGCGGCGATGGCCAGGAGATGGTCACCGTCGACCAGGCCGCCCCGCTCGTCGACGGCGATCAGCCGGTCGGCGTCGCCGTCGAAGGCCAGTCCCACGGAAGCGCCGGTGGCGAGTACCTCGGCCCGAACGGCTTCCGGGTGGGTCGAGCCGCAGCCGTCGTTGATGTTGGTCCCCGACGGGCTGGCGTTGCGGACCTCGACCTTGGCGCCGAGACGGTCGAGCACCGAGAAGGCGACGACCGAGGCGGCGCCGTGCCCGCAGTCGATCACCACCGAGAGACCCTCCAGCCGGCGGCCCTCCAGAACCGCCTCGAGGTGGTCCCCGTAATGGCCGACGGCGTCTACCAACGGCGAGACCGTCCCCACCGCGGCGCCTGCCGGGCGCTCGGATTCGACGTCGCCGCGGAGGAGGCCCCGGAGCAGTCCATCGAGTTCGGCCTCGATCCGCTCCTCGATGGAGTCGGGCAGCTTCCGGCCCCCCCGGGCGAAGAACTTGATGCCGTTGTCGGGATACGGGTTGTGCGAGGCCGAGATCATCGCCGCCGGACAGTCACCGGCCTGCGCCAGGTAGGCCACGCCCGGGGTGGGGAGCACCCCGGCGATCTCGACGTCGGCGCCTTCCGACATGAGGCCGGCCGAGAGCGCGGCCTCCAGCATCGGCCCGGACCGCCGGGTGTCACGGCCGAGGACGAAGGGTCGGTCGGTCCCGAGCACCCGCGCCGCGGCGCGCCCGAGGGCCACCGCCAATTCGGGGGTGAGTTCGACGTTGGCGACGCCCCGCACCCCGTCGGTGCCGAAGCGCTGCGTCATGGAGGGGCTGGATCGCCCGCTTGGGATCGCCCGCTACCGCTTGGAGTACTGGGGCGCCTTACGGGCCTTCTTGAGCCCGTACTTCTTCCGTTCCGTCTCCCGGGCGTCCCGGGTCAGGAGGCCCGCCTTCTTCACCTGGGCCCGGAGCTCGGGATCGAGCGTGATCAGGGCCCGGGCGATGCCCAGGCGCAGGGCGCCCGCCTGCCCGCTGGTCCCGCCGCCGTCGAGCGTGCAGTCGACGTCGTAGACCTCGGCCGTCTGCGTGAGCCGCAGGGGCTCGGTGACGATCATCCGGTGGGTGGCCGTCGGGAAGAACTGCTCGATCGGCCGCCCGTTGCAGACGATGACGCCGGTGCCGGCCCGCAGCCGCACGCGGGCGATGGCGTTCTTACGCCGGCCGGTGGTCTGGATCAGAGGCTTCGTAGCCACAGGTGTTTCGCGTCTCCTTAAGAGGTCCGGGCGCGCCGGGCGTAGGGCAGCACCAGCGGCTGCGGCCCCTGTGCAACGTGGGGGTGAGTCGGCCCCGGATGGATCTTGAGCTTCTTCAGCATCCGGCGCCCGAGGCGACCCTTGGGCAGCATGCCCTTGACCGCCAGCTTGAAGACCCGCTCCGGATCCCGCGCCAGCAGTTCGGCCAGCGACTCGGACCGCAGACCGCCGGGGTAGCCGGAGTGCCGGTAGTACCGCTTCTCGGCGCCTTTCTTCGGGTCGACGGCGATCCTGGCCGCGTTCACGACCACCACGAAATCGCCCGTGTCGACGTGGGTGGCGTAGATCGGCTTGTGCTTCCCGCGCAGGACGCGGGCCACCTCGCTGGCCAGGCGGCCGAGGACCAAGCCCTCGGCGTCCACCACGTGCCAAGCGCGGGTGATGTCCGATTCTTTGGGAGAGAACGTCTTCACCCGGGTCCTTTCAACAGTTTCCCGGGGCAACCCCAGATCCGGGGGCTCGGGCAGCCGATAAGGCTACCAGTGCGACAAGCAGGAGGGGCAACCAGGGTGCCGAACAGTGTGGATATGGAGATGGACATCGTGCCGCCCCCCGCCGGGGCCGGACCGGGCGCCGCCCGGGCGGCATCGGCCGAGGTCGCCCTCGACGCCCTGCTCGACTCGACGCTCGAACCGGTGGTCGAAATGGTGCTCACCGTGCGGGACGGAGCCTACGAGGCCCACTCGGCTGACGGGCACGTCCGGTTCCGGCGCCGCATCGACGGGGCCGGCTACCGCTTCGAGGTCATCTCCGGGGCGGGTCGCAACCCGCTGGGCGACCAGTCGACCGACCGTTTCGCCGGAGCGGAGGCGGAGGCGTCCCACCGGTTCCCCACCAAGGCCGAGAACTCCTATCCCCACGGCTACGAGCAGGTCGCGCAGTTCTTCGAGGCCCCGATGGCCCCTGACCTGTGCGTGGTCCACTCGGCCGCCCACAACTACATGGACCGGGGCGGACATCTGGGTGAGCACGGCTCGCTGGACGTCATCCAGGCCCGGGCGCCCTTCGTGCTGGCCGGCCCGGGTGTACGCCGGCACGGGATGGTCGATCGCTCCTGCCGGCTCGTCGACGTCGCCCCCACCCTGGCCCTGCTCCTCGGGCTCCGACAGGGCCACGGCCTCGGCCAGAACGGCCGGCCCCGCCCCGACGCCTTCCTCGCCCGCCAGGACGGCGAGCCCTTGGCCGACCTGGTGGACGCGTCGGCGCCGCGCCCCCGTCACCTCGTCGCGTTCCTGCTCGACGGCTGCAACCCGAACACCCTCTACCGCCTGGCCGCCTCCGGCGCCGCCCCCAACGTGGCCCGCCTGATGGCCATGGGGACATCGTTCCGCCACGGCGCCATGGCGGGCATGCCGACCGTGACCCTGGCCAACCACACCTCCCTGCTCACCGGTACCTACCCGGGTCACCACCACATCCTCCACAACGCCTGGTGGGACCGCCGGACCGGCGAGGTGGTCACGACCAACTCCCCCGCCACGTGGCCCACGGCCATGCAACGGCTCGCTCCGGGGGTGGAGACGCTCTACCGCGCGATCCACCGGCACTGGCCGGACGCGTTCACCGCCTCGGTCAACGAGCCGGCCGAGGCCGGCGCCGACTACTCGACGTTCGATTTCTTCCGGCGGGGCGACATCCCGCCCTTCCCCCGGGAGCCCGAGGACGTGCCCCACGCCACCCTGCGCTTCGCCTCGGAGCTCGGCGACTACCGGTTCAACACCCTGATCGACCACATGGGCGCCGATCAGGCGGTCGGCATCTGGGACGGGCGGTTCCTCGGGGTCGACTACCCCAAGCCGAAGTTCATGTGGGTCAGCTTCCAGCTCACCGACGCCGCCTTCCACGCCGGCGGGCCCCGCTCCGAGATCGCCGAGGCGGCCGTGGCCGACACCGACGCCCGCATCGGCGACATCCTGGCCGCCATCGAGCGGGCCGGGGCCTTCGACGACACGGCCTTCGTGCTGCTGGCCGACCACGGAATGGAAGAGACCAACCCGGTGGTGCGGGGCGACTGGGACCAGGGGCTGACCGAGGCCGGCGTCAACTTCCGCGACGAGGGCCACGGCTTCGTCTATCTCGACGTCGCCTGAACGCGATCTATCTGAACACCCTGGGCTCAGCGGGTGCCCTCGGCGAAGGCCAGGTGCCCGAGGACGAACTCGAGGTGTGACTGCCCGAGGGTGTCGTAGATCTGGTAGACGCAGTCCTGGTCGGGGATGGTGACCCGCGCCTCGTAGGGGGTCGATTCCGGGTTCATGTCGCCCTCGTTCATCCCGGGCGGGACATCAGGCCCGTACTTGGCCACCGACCCGTCCTTCCAGGTACGGGTGAACGGGGCCGCTTTCGTCTCGTCGGCCTTCGCGCTCTTGGAGAACAGCCCGAGAATCTCGACGATCGAGGCCTCCTGTCGGATCCGCACGTCCCAGCCCTCGTCGTTGTTGATCTCGTCGAAGCTGGCGTTGGCCTTTTCCAGGCGCGGCAGAGCCTCCGTGGGAGCAAGCAGGCCGCAGGTGGACTTGTTCTTGGCCCGGTCCCAGGCGTCCAGCCAACCCTCGGGCACCTTGGAACGGGGCACCGTGGCCGAGGCCCACGAGGCCGCCGGTCGGTCGTCCACCACGACGGTGGTGGTCGGGCGCGTACCAGTCGAGCTGGTGGTGGCCGGTCCGGTCGCCGACGTAGCCGAGGACGAGGTCGGGCCCGGCCTGGCCGCCACGGTGGCGCTGGACGTGGTCGTGTCCTCGGCCCCGCGCTGGGCGGCCGGCTCATCATCGCCGCCGGACGCCGCCAGGGCCCCGACGAGAATCACGACGACCAGCCCGGCGGCCCCGGCGAGGACCACCGTCCGATTTCGGGCCAGTTGCGAGAGTTTGGACATGAAGGGCGCGCTCTTTTAGCCGTGGCTGAATTCTCATCGTACCGTTGACGGCCGTGCCCCCGACCCTGGTGACCCTCGACGACATCCGGGCCGCGTCGCGCCGGCTGGCCCCGGTCATCCGCCGCACGCCCGTCGAATCGTCCGAGCACCTCTCGCAGATCACCGGACGGCCCCTGGTGTTCAAGGCCGAGCAACTCCAGCGGACGGGGTCCTTCAAGATTCGCGGGGCCTACCACCGCATCGCCCTCCTCACCAAGGCCGAGCGGGTCGCCGGCGTGGTGGCCGCCAGCGCCGGCAACCACGCCCAGGGCGTCGCCCTGGCCGCCTCGCTGCTCGGGGTTTCCTCGACGATCTTCATGCCGGAGGGCGCCCCCCTGCCCAAGGTGGCCGGTACCCGGGGGTACGGCGCCGAGGTGGTGCTCACCGGCCTCGTCTTCGACGATTCGCTGGCGGCCGCCCGGGAGTATGCGGAGCGGACCGGGGCGGTGTTCGTGTCGCCCTTCGACGACCCGGCCGTGATCGCCGGCCAGGGCACCCTCGGACTGGAGCTGGCCGAGCAGGCTCCGTCGGCCACCACCTTCGTGGTGGCGGTGGGCGGTGGCGGACTCTTGAGCGGGGTGGCCGCCGCGCTGCGGGCCCTGCGCCCCGACGCCCGGATCGTGGGGGTGGAGGCCGAAGGTGCCGCCTCGATGAGCGCGGCGCTGGCCGCCGGAGCGCCCGTCCGCCTGGAACGGATCGACACCATGGCCGACGGCATCGCCAACAAGGTCGTCTCCGACCTCACGCTGGCCCACGTGGCCAACCTGGTCGACGAGGTCGTGACCGTCAGCGAGGAGGACATCTCCCGGGCGCTCCTGCTCCTGCTGGAGCGAACCAAGATGCTGGTGGAGCCGGCCGGCGCCGCCCCGCTGGCCGCCGCCCTGGCCGGCCGGCTGGGCGACCGCACGGACGGCGAGACGTGCCTGGTGCTCTCGGGCGGCAACGTCGACCCCACCCTGCTGATGCGGGTCATCCGGCACGGCCTCTCGGCGGCCGGGCGTTACCTGTTGCTCCGTATCGCCCTCCAGGACCGCCCCGGGGAACTGCATCGCCTGTCCGGGATCCTGGCCCACCTAGGCCTCAACGTGCTCGAAGTCGAGCACCACCACTCGGGACTGGAGCTGGCCATCAACGAGGTCGAGGTCGCCCTCACCCTCGAGACCCGTGACCCGGCCCACCGCCAAGAGGTGCTCGACACCCTGGCCGGCGAGGGCTACCGGATGCGCCCAGGCTAGGGCCCGTCCGCTCGGATCGGCATTTTCGGGGCGGGTCGGGAAAGGCAACGGCGCCACACACACCAATCGCGTGTGAAGAACGCCAGTTCGGCGAGGCACCAACCCGCCCCCGTCTTTGCCAGGGCCTTTCGCCCACCCCATCGCCGGCTTACCGGTTGCATCACCACTGGCGGCTACGCCGGGACGTTGGCGCCGATCAGGTTGCCGATGAGGAAGCTGGCGACACCGGCCATCGTGGCGATGAAGAGGGTCCGTAGGCCGTCCCGCAGCGGACGGCGGCCGGTGAGCACGGCGATGGCGCCGCCGACGATCATGAGGGCGACGGCCGACAGGGCAACGGCGGCGACCAGCGGAGCTGTTCCCGAGCCGAAGAAGAAGGGCGTGACGGGGACGAGGGCGCCCAGGGCGAAGCAGACGAACGACGAACCCGAGGCGACCCAGGGCGAGCCCAGGTCCCCGGGGGACAGGCCGAGCTCTTCCCGGGTGAGGGTGTCGAGCGCTCCTTCGGGCTTTCGCATGAGGCGCCCCGCCAGCGCCGCGGCTTCCTCCGGCGAAAGGCCCTTGGCCTCGTAGATCAGGATCAGCTCCTCGAGTTCCTCCTCCGGGAAGGCGGCGAGCTCCTCTCGCTCCACGGCGATCTCCCGCTCGAACAACTCCCGTTGCGACTGCACCGAGAGCCATTCACCCGAAGCCATGGAACAGGCCCCGGCGAGAAGGCCACCCAGCCCGGCCAGGAGCAGGATGCTGCGACTCGACGTCCCGCCGGCCACGGCCAGCACCAGCAACAGGTTGGAGACGAGCCCGTCGCTGACACCGAACACCCCGGCCCGCAGCGCCCCGCCGGCCGCGGGTCGGTGCCGCCCTTCGGCCCGGGCGATCTGCTCCCCCTGGGGGCCGCCGGCCAATGCGGCCACGGCCCGGCCGTGGGCCATCTCCTCCTCCACGAGGTCGTCCGGCGCCTCGTCCACTTCCCGGTAGCGGGCCGCATCGGCCGCCTCGTGCCGCAGCACGAGGGGAAGCACGGCATCGGCGCCGAAGCGCCGCGCCATGGTGCCGAGCAACCGGTTCCGGAGCGACGGACGGGGCCGCCGGAGCCGGACTCCCGCTTCGGCCAGGAGCCCTTCCCAGTGGGCGGCGTGACGCTCCTCCGCTTCAGCCAGCCGGTTAAGAACCGTGCGCCGCCCACCGTCGGAGGTGTCGGCCAGCACCCGGTAGAGAGCCGCCGCCTCCAACTCGTCGGCCCACATCTCCTCGAACATCTGAAGCCGGCGCCCGGGGATCGGGGTGCCCCCAGAGACAGTGCCCTCAGAGACAGGGTCGGTAACCATTAATTTCAAATTTACCCATAACCGACCTCATGCAGACATAACCCGTGGGGGGGAGCGACGCGGCCAGCCGCGGACCGGTCCGCGGCCCGGAACATTCCCATCACCTCCCCGGCCCGGCGGTTGCCCATCCCGATATCGACCAGCGTCCCGACGATCGACCGAACCATCTGCTGGCAGAAGGCGGTCGCCCGCACGTCGTAGCGCAGCAGGCCGTCGCCGAGGTCGTGCCACTGCGAATCGAGGATCCGCCGCACGGTGGTGCTTCCCAACGGAGGGGCGCGGCAGAAGGCGGCGAAGTCATGCTCGCCGACGAAGGCGTCGGCCCCCGCCTGCATGGAGCCGAAGGCCAGCGGGCCCGGGATCCACCACGCGTAGCGGGCGAGGAAGGGGTCGGAGACCGGCCGGTTCACGATGGTGTACCGGTACGACCGCCACTTCGCGCTGAACCGGGCGTTGAACTCGGGTCCCACCACCTCGCAGGAGCGGACGACGACCTCGGGGCCCAGCATGCCGTTGACCGCCTTCTGGATCCGCTGCGGGTCGACGCCGGGCTCGCAGCCTAGGCTCACCACCTGCCCGAAGGCATGGACGCCGGCGTCGGTCCGGCCGGCGCAGGTCAGGTCAACCGGCCGGCGCAGGACCTTCTCCAGGGCCTCCCGGAGGACGCCGGCGACGGTGCGGACCTCGTCGGCCTGCGCGGCGAAGCCGTGGAAATCCGTGCCGTCGTAGCCGAGGACGATCTTCAGCCGGGACTGCGCCTCGGGCGGGCTGGCCTCGAACAGGCTCACCGTTAAGCGCGGCGACTCAGACGAACTCGATCCTCGCCATGGGGGCGTTGTCGCCCCGCCGCGGACCGAGTTTGAGAATGCGCAGGTAACCGCCGTTGCGGTCTGCGTAACGGGGTCCGATGTCGGCGAAGAGCTTGGCGGTCACGTCGCGATCGGTGATGACCGCCATCACCTGGCGCTTCTCGTGCAGGCCGCCCTTCTTGGCCTTGGTGATGAGGTGCTCGGCGATGGGCCGCAGCGCCTTCGCCTTCGCGACGGTCGTGACCATCCCCTCCGAGGCGAAGAGGTGGGCGCACATGTTCGCCATCATCAGCTTCTGGTGGGACGCGCTCCCGCCGAAGTGCGGGCCCTTCTTCGGCGCCGGCATCGCTCTACTCCTTCACCCGCAGGGACAGGCCGCGCTCGTCGAGCTTCTGGACGACTTCCTCCAGGGACTTCTGGCCGAAGTTGGTGATGGCCAGCAGGTCGTCCTCGGTGCGCTCCACGAGCTGGCCGATGGTGTCGATCTGGGCCCGCTTCAGGCAGTTGCGGGGCCGTTCGGAGAGGTCGAGCTCTTCGATGGGCAGGTCGAGGTCGAGCGAGGTCGACCCGCCCGCCGCCGTGTCGCCCAGCTCGAGGCCCCGGGGCACCGAGGAGAGCTCGGCCAGCAGCCCGACGAGGTTGCGCAGGGTCTCCCCGGCGGAGGCCAGGGCGTCCTTGGGGCTGATCGACCCGTCGGTCTCGATGTCGAGGGAGAGCCGGTCGTAGTTGGTGGCCTGCTCGACCCGGGTCGGCTCCACCGCGAAGGCCACCCGCCGCACCGGCGAGAAGATGGCGTCCACCGGGATCACGCCGATCGTCACCGGGCGCTTGGTCCGGTCGACCGAGAGGTAGCCACGACCTTGCTCCACGGTGATGTCGAGGGCCAGGCGGCCCTTCCCGTTCACCGAGGCGATGTGGAGGTCGGGGTTCAGGACCTCGACGTCGGCGGTGGTCTGGATGTCGGCCGCGGTCACCTCGACCGGGCCGCGCTTGTCGAGCCGGAGGATGACCGGCTCGGGCGACTCCGAACGGAGCACGAGGTCCTTCAGGTTGAGGATGATGTCGGTGACGTCGTCCTTCACCCCGACGATAACGTCGAACTCGTGAAGGGCATCGTCGAAACGGACCTGGGTGACGGCGGCGCCGGGGATGGAGGAGAGGAGGGTACGGCGCAGGCTGTTGCCGAGTGTGTGCCCGAACCCGGGCTCGAGGGGCGAGATGGCGAAGCGCTGCCGGTTGCCCTCGGCTTCGCCGAGCGGCTCGACCGTGGGGCGTTGGATCATCAGCATGGTTCTGCGGCTCCGGTTTAATTGTTTACTTGGAGTACAGCGTTACTTGGAGTACAGCTCGACGATGAGCTGCTCTCGGACGGGGACGTCGATGTGTTCGCGCATGGGAACGTCGCGCACGGTCACCTTCATCCCGCTGCCGTCAACCTCGAGCCACGGCGGGACGGACCGGTCCAGCGTGTCGAGGTTGTGGCGGACAACGATCATGTTCTTGGCCTTCTCGCGCAGCTCGACCGCGTCGGCCTTGCGGACCTGGTACGACGGGATCGTCACCCGGCGGCCGTTCACGGAGACGTGGCCGTGGCGGACGAGCTGGCGGGCCTGGTTGCGGCTGGCGCCGTAGCCGGCCCGGAACACCACGTTGTCGAGGCGCAGTTCGAGCATCCGCAGCAGGTTCTCGCCGGTGATGCCCTTCTGGCGGGTGGCCTCCTTGTAGAGACCGCGGAACTGCTTCTCGAGGACCCCGTAGATGCGGCGGGCCTTCTGCTTCTCCCGCAGCTGCATCATGTACTCGCTCTCCCGGATCCGGCCCCGGCCGTGATCCCCGGGCGGATACGGGCGGCGCTCGATCGGGCACTTCATCGAGTCGCACTTCGGGCCCTTCAGGAACAGCTTCATCTTCTCCCGGCGGCAGAGCCGGCAGACCGGACCGGTGTAACGAGCCATCAGACCCTCCGCCGCTTCGAAGCACGGCAGCCGTTGTGGGGGATCGGGGTGACGTCCTTGATGCCGGCCACCTCGATCCCGGCGTTCTGCAGCGACCGGATGGCCGTCTCCCGGCCCGAGCCAGGACCCTTCACCAACACGTCGACCTTGCGGACGCCGTGCTCCATGGCGCGACGGGCGGCCGCTTCAGCCGCCATCTGGGCGGCGAAGGGCGTCGACTTGCGCGACCCCTTGAAGCCGACGTTGCCGGCCGTGGCCCAGGACAGGGTGTTCCCCTCCTGGTCCGTAATGGTGACGATGGTGTTGTTGAACGACGACTTGATGTGAGCGACGCCGTAGGCAACGTTCTTGCGCTCCCGGCGGCGCGGACGCCGTCCACCTGGCTTGGGCTTTGCCACCGCAGTCTCCTGTGTCTATTTCCCGCCGGGTCCCTGCACCCCGGCTCCTCCGGAACATGGGGCCCCTACCCCATGCCGGCCGTCCGGCGTCCTTTACTTACGAATCTTCTTCTTCCCGGCCACGGTCTTCTTCGGCCCCTTACGGGTCCGGGCGTTGGTCCGGGTGCGCTGACCCCGCACCGGAAGGCCGCGGCGGTGCCGGATGCCGGCGTAACAGCCGATCTCCATCTTGCGCTTGATGTCCTGGGCGATTTCCCGCCGCAGGTCACCTTCGACCTTCAGGTTCTGGTCGATCCACGTGCGGAGCCTGGCGACCTCTTCCTCGGTGAGGTCCCGTACCCGGGTGTCGCCCGAGATCTCGGTGGCCTCACACACCCGCTTGGAGCTCGAGAGGCCAACTCCGAAGATGTAGGTGAGCGAGATCTCCAACCGCTTCTCTCGCGGGATATCGACCCCGGCGATGCGTGCCATACCCGGCTGCCTCCTATCCCTGCCGCTGCTTGTGGCGGGGGTTCTCGCAGATGACCTTCACCACGCCATGGCGGCGGATCACCTTGCACTTCTCGCAAATTTTCTTGACACTCGGTCGAACCTTCATGGGGCGCTCTTACTTGTAGCGGTAGGTAATACGGCCCCGGTTGAGGTCGTAGGGAGTCAACTCCACCTGGACCCGGTCCCCGGGCAGAATCCGGATGTAGTTCATCCGCATCTTCCCAGAGATGTGGGCCAGCACCTTGTGGCCGTTTTCGAGTTCCACCCGGAACATGGCGTTCGGGAGCGGCTCGACGACCGTTCCCTCCACAAGGATGGCGTCGTCTTTGGGCTTTGCCAGGGGGAACCACCTACGTTTCTCACACGCGAAGCGACCAGCGGGCCGCCACGAGACCAGCGCGCCAGTATATGGCGCCTACCCGGACCGGGCGAAAGCTACGGAAAAGTCAGGACTTCGGGGCCGTGCTCGGTGACGGCGATGGTGTGCTCGAAATGGGCCGAGAGGGATCCGTCCTTGGTTACGACCGTCCAGCCGTCGTCGAGAGTCTCGGTCTCGGCCAGTCCGGCGTTCACCATCGGCTCGATGGCGAAAACGTACCCCTCCTTGATGCGAACCCCCCGGCCCGCCTGGCCGTAATTCGGGATGGGGGGCTCCTCGTGCATCGCCGTGCCGATGCCGTGGCCCACGTATTCGCGCACGACCGTGTAGCCGGCCGCGGTAGCCACCCCTTCGACCGCGGCGCCGATATCACCGAGTTGCCGACCCGCCACCACCTGGGCGATGGCCTCGTCGAGCGATCGCTTCGTGACGTCGAGGAGCCGGCGCACCTCGGGGTCGATGTCCCCCACAGGGACGGTGATGGCGGCATCGGCATGCCAACCTTCGACGATGGCGCCGGCGTCGATGGAAAGGATGTCGCCTTCGACCAGCCGGTACTCACCGGGGATCCCGTGGACGATGACATGGTTGGGCGAGGTGCAGATCACGGCCGGGAATCCGTGGTAGTTGAGGAAGTTCGAGCGCGCCCCCCGCTGCTCGATGACCTGGCGGGCCACGCCGTCGATATCCGCAGTCGTCGCCCCGGGCACGGCGGCGGCGGTGCACTTCTCGTGCATCTCGGCCACGATCCGGCCGGCGCGGCGCATGAGGGCGATCTGCTCTTTGGACTTGCGGGTGATCATCGGGTCGCCCGCTGTCCGGCCAGGCCCTTCATGAGCCGTTCGGTGACGTCGTCCACCTCACCCATTCCGCCGACCCTGACGAGGAGGCCGAGTTCCTCGTAGAAGTCGATCAGCGGGCCCGTCTCCCGTTCGTAGAGCTCCAGGCGCCGCCCGATGGCGGCCTCGGTGTCGTCCTCACGTTGGACGACCTTCCCCCCGTCCGTGTCGCAGACCCAGCCGTTCCTGGGCGGGGACTCAAGATGGTAGGGCGTGCCGCAGGTCGCGCAGACCCGGCGGCCGGACAGCCGGCGGAGCACCTCGGGGGTCGGCACGTCGATGTCGAAGGCGGCGTCGAGGCCCTGAGGCAGGAGGATGCGCTCGAGCTCCTCCGCCTGGTTCCTGGTGCGGGGGAACCCGTCGAGCACGAAACCCCGGTGCACGGTGTCGTCCTCGGCCAGGCGCTCGGCCACTACGCCGATCACGACCTCGTCGGGCACGAGCTCGCCCCGGTCCATGTAGGCTTGGGCCTTCCGGCCGAACTCGGTGCCGGAGCGCACGGCCGAGCGAAACATGTCCCCCGTCGAGATGTGGGGCACGTTGAAGTGCTTGGCCAGAAGCACCGCCTGGGTACCCTTACCCGCCCCCTGCTTGCCGAGGATGAGAAACCTTGCGCCGGGCGTCATCTCCCTAGCGCAGGAACCCCTCGTAGTTCCGCATCATCAGCTGGCTGTCGATCTGTTTCATCGTTTCCAGGGCGACGCCCACGGTGATGAGGATCGCCGTTCCGCCGAAGGGGAACTGCGAGATGTTCCAGGCCGCGAAGACCAGCAGGGGTATGAGCGCGATGAATGCCAAGAACAGTGATCCTGGCAGGGTGATGCGGTTCAGCACCTGAGCCAGGTAGCGCTCCGTCGGCGGACCGGGGCGGATACCAGGGATGAACCCGCCCTGTTTGCGGATGACGTCCGCCTGCTGCTGGGGATTGAAGGCGATCGCCGTGTAGAAGTAGGCGAAGAAGATGATGAGCAGGCCGTAAGCCATGATGTAGACGACGCTCCGCTGGCTCACCAGGTTGTCCTGGATCCACTTCTGCGCACCGTCCCACGGCAGGATGCCGGTCACCAGCGCCGGGAAGTACAGCACCGAGCTGGCGAAGATGATCGGGATGACGCCGGCCTGGTTGACCTTGAGCG
>CAZCVW010000010.1:0-26267 GCA_964502185.1 uncultured Burkholderiales bacterium | reverse complement strand
TCCGCCGCGATGACCTCGCAGACGCGGCACGGAACCGTCGGATAATAGCACCATTTGTGTCTTGCACTTTCTCTTTATGTCTGACACAATCGAGAAGAGAAGCTGATCCGATTCACCCGAGGTAGCCGCAAACACCGGATCGGCAAAGCCCACGCGCTGCACGTCATGAACACCGCCGAGCCCGTCGAAGAGGGCAAGCGCATCACCTGGATCGGCGCCGACGACCGGGGCGTGGAACTCGAAATCGTGCTCATCGAGACGGCAGACGTCTTCCTGGTAATCCACGTGATGCCTACCGCTCTCCGAAAGGGGAAGTCATGACCCGCAAGCGGTTCACCGAAAGCCAGATCGGGCCCGACATCGACCTCGATGAAGAGGAAGTGTTCCTTGCCGATGGCCGACGTCTGACCGAGGAGCTGGCCGCTGAGATCGCCGAGGATGCCCTCGCCCGACGGCGTGGCCGCCCATCGGTTACCGGTGCCAGCGCCCGCACCCCGAGCCTGACCGTACGGGTGCCGCCACAGGTCCGTAACGCACTGGAGTCGATCGCCGAGGCCCGGGGACGTCGGCTCGCCGACGTGAGCCGGGAGGCGCTGGAGGAGTACGTGGCCCGACATGGGACCTGATTCACGTCGCCTCCGAACCGTCGATATGCGCGCTGTCAGCCATCCCCGTCGCCCGCCTCGGCCCGCAGCTTCGCCAGCTCTGCCTCCAGGCTCTTGATACGCCGCGCACGCTTCTGCGCCTCCTTCGCTGCTTGCTCCGTTAGCTGCTCAGAGTCGGCGCTCATCGGCACCGTCCGGCGCGTGGACCGCTGGACCTACCCCCCAGAAGCCATCCGGGAAGCGGTCATCAACGCCGTCGTCCACACCGACTACTCCCAGCGAGGCGCACCCATCCGGCTGGCCATCTTCGACGACCGGATCGAAATCGAGAATCCCGGCCTACTGCCCTTCGGGCTCACCATCGAAGAGATCCGCCTCGGCGTCTCCCGCCTCCGCAACCGAGTCATCGGACGCGTCTTCCACGAACTCGGCCTCATCGTGACGCTCACCCCGAGCCACCCGCACCCGCCTCGCCGCCCTCGTCGAACGCGGCGCCATCGTCGAAATCGGCAGCAGCCCCACCGACCCGAGACGCCGCTACCACCTCCCCCCCAGCCCGACGTGACGCAGCCTTGTCACGTTTCCAACACGGTCCTACCATCCGCGCGCTGCCCGACCCACCCTTGAGGAGGAGTCTCCGTGGCCGAGTTCCGCATCGATGTCCCGCAGCCTCTGGCCAGCATGATCGGGCTCGAGGACTACCCGATCGAGCTCGACGAGATCGTTTCACGAGCGCTCCGCTCTGAACTGGGACGGCTCCTACCGGTCGACATGCTGACCGAGCGAAGCCGCAAAGTGCTCCACGCAGCCAAACAAGAGGCTCACCAACTGAACCACCACTACATCGGAACCGAGCACCTGCTCCTAGGCCTGCTCGACGAACCGGATGGAATCGCCGCCAAGATCCTCGCTGAGCTCGGCGTGACAGATTCCATTAGAGACCGCCTCCAGGAACTCATGCGCTCACTGAGCTACAACACTCCGACGCGCTTTCCCGGGCCCAGCGACGGGTGAAACCGAGCAGAAACGCTCGCCGCCGGCTGCTCAGCGCCAGCATCCTGACTCTCGCTCTGTGGGCCCACCCCGGATCGGACACCGTGGCTCCCGCTCGCGCCCAGACCGTCGACCCACCCGACTGCGGCCCGGACCTCGACGGCGTCACATGGACCGATCCACACACCGGCGGGAAGTGGGAGTGCAAACAGGTCGGCGAAGACGTCTGGGAGTGGCGGCCCGCGCAAGCCGAGGCGTCGATTGGTAAAGACCCCGGCCCTCTTTCGCCCCGAAAGCATCGCCCGGCTTAGAAACATTCCAACACCACTATTCGTCACCGCGAAATGTAGGGCGTCTCCTGGCTCTGGTGACGCTCCTGACACCAACTACGTGAACTACTGCAGCTCATGACTCTGGTGACGGCTGCGACGGAGTCTTCAGCAGACTTCTAATCTGCGGGTCGGGGGTTCGAATCCCTCCGGGCGCGCACAAGGCATGTAACGCAACGGTTTCCGGCCGGTTGTCTCGATTTCGATTCAGAACCTCCGCCACGCTGATGAGATCATCGATGATCCCACCGAGCTCGCCGGGCGAAATCTCGATCGGCTCAGCTTGGGCAATCTCGTGCTCCACGACAGGTCACTCGCTACTGTCCGAGTCAGCCCGCAACGCCGCGACGTCTTCCTGCAAGAACGCCAGGTAACCGTCACCGACCCGCGTCTTCCGGACTCGACCGGAGGACACAGCGGCGATGAACTCTTCGCCACCAACACCCGAGAGGCGAACCGCCTCCGACCCACTGAGAAAACCGTCCGGAATCGCTCGGGCGTAGCTCATAGCTCTCTCGTAGGCACGCGCTCTGCCAGGATCAAGGTTCGAAGAATCAACGGGATCGTCGCTCATACACGTCATGGTGTCGCACCCCGAGAGACGGCACAAGGAGCTTGTCGCCCTTGGCGGCCCGGCTCTCATCCGCGTTCCAGGCCAGCGGCGCCAGATCCCGACAATCCTCCCGGGCGCGCTGGAAGGGGCCGGGTTTTCGGCTGAGGTCCAGGCCGGATCCACGGTGGTCCGGTGGTCGCCGGTGGCGTGCTCGTCGTTCCCCTCGCCCCATCCGAATCCGGCAACAGCACCCGCGGCCGACCCATCGGCTGTTATCTCGCCGCCAAACACCTCGCCGACCGGTACCGGGAGGACCGATGACCAAGAAGATGAACCGTCAAGACGAACACGACTTCTACGCCGACCCAGAGAACCAGACCCCCCAGGGCCCAGCACGACGACGCCGCGCCCGCCTGACCGAACTGGTCCCCGTCAGGTTCCCCCCCGACGTACTCGACGAAGTCCGCCGCCGCGCCGGCGACGACGACCGCTCCGTCTCCGGCTGGATCCGGCGCGCCGTCGAACGGGAACTCGAACGAGACACCGGCTGACTCTGCACGTCTGCGGGACACCCGGAAATACCCCCGCACAAGTCCTTGCCCACCGAAGCATCTGCGGGCCTCCCCAGCCGCGACCACCGACGCCGGAACAGGTCACGGCGGCTGGCGCCACCCCTTCACCCGGGGCGGCCTGTGCGTGAAGATGAACGACTATCCGTAGCATGTCTATGACCCCGCCCGGGTGCTGTATCCGCTTCGCCGGGTGGGCGCCAAAGGGGAAGGGCGCTTCGAGCGGATCAGTTGGGACGCCGCGCTCGACGAGATCACGGCCCGCCTACATCATGACCGTCGGCGAGTTCTGGGGCGTGGCACGGTGAACACCCTGACCCGGACAGCCTTCGCCGATCTCGGCAACGCCCCGAGCTTCTCCGACACCAGAGTGGAGGTGGCCACCCTGGTCGACGGTTGAACTTTCGGAACTTCGCGGCCGTCGGCGACGCCAACCGGACAAACGGGTCTCTCGGGACAAAGGGTTCGGACGGCGCGGGTCGAACAAATGAGGAGGAAGTTCCCGACAGCTGCGAGTGGGATCGAAAGATGGCGCGTCCCAAGAGACTCCGCCGGGCAAGCCCGGCGGCGGTTGTGATGGTGCTGGTCGGGTCCATCCTCGCCTGGGGCAGCACGGTGGCCGTGCCCGAGACGAGCGACGGCTCCTTCGACCTGCCCACGTTGCTCGCTGAGCCGGTCTCGGTGACGGTGCCGGCGCCGGCGGTGGTTCCCGCGGTCCCCGAGACCACGACCACGACGACGGCGCCCGCCCCTCAGCCGCTGGTGTTCGATCCGATTCCGCCCGGCCGGGTGAACGTCGGTGGCGACCACCATCCGGACGTCCAGGTCCCCGCGTCCGGCATGATCGAGATCCCCAAGATCGGTCTCGTCCACCCGATCTTCGAAGGTCTCGAAGAGAGTGTGATCCACTGGGGCCCCGGCCACTGGCCCGGATCGGCGTTGCCCGGCGCCGCCGGCAACGCCGTCTTCGCCGGTCACCGGGTGACCCACACCCGGCCGTTCCTCGACATCGATCTCCTCGAGCCGGGAGACCCGATCGTCTTCCGCACCAACGACGGCACCTTCACCTACGAGGTCACCGAGCACCTCATCGTCACGCCGGACGCCACCTGGATCGCCCAGCCGACCCCCGACGCCACCGTGACGCTCTTCGCCTGCCACCCCAAACGCAGCGCCAAGCAGCGCTACGTCGTTCGGGGCAAGCTCGTCAGCTCGACGCCGATGCCCTGAGACCTACCGGACGGAGGGCAGGGAAACCAGGCTGTGCAGGTTGTCGATGAGCTGCTCGCCGCCGCACGCAAAGAGCGAGGCTAGGCCTTGCTGCCCGGGCCCAACCTGTCACACAGCTCGGCCAGTCTGAGCGTATCGGCGCGGCTGGCACGCCCACTGGCCACCCATTCCGGCGCGCTCCTGGAGACCTTTGTGGCGGGGGAACTCGCCCGCCAGTTGACCTGGACGGACGTCGAAGCCCGGCTCCACCACTTCCGCGACCGGTCCGGCATCGAGGTCGACCTCGTACTCGAACAACCCGACGGACGGGTGGCCGCCATCGAGGTGAAGGCAGCCTCCAGCGTCGGCGACGACGACCTCCGAGGACTCCGCCTCGTCCGGGACCGACTGGGAGGCGAGTTCACCGCCGGAGTGGTGCTCGCGGGGCAGACGCCCCCTCTCCAGGGTTACGAAAGGCCCAGTGCGACGGTGAGTGCCCGATCGAACTGCAGGGCCTTCTCCGGCCCGAGGCGACCACGGCGGCGCACCAGCACGTGCTTGGGCAGAGTGAACACGTTGTCGCAATTCACCGCGCCGTCGTGGTCGAGGCCCTCGGCCGAGCCGACTTCCACCTCGGCGACATGCCCGCGGAAGGTGCTCGTCACGAGCACGCACGCCAACGCGCTCAGGAGGGGAATGGCGCTGTCCCTCGTGGCGACGACCACAGGGTGAGTCCCGACGCCGGGCAACTGGGCGTCCCAGACCTCGGCTCGGGCGATCAGCGCTCGCTGGCGGCGAGGCACGCGACCACCGAGAAGGCGGAAAGCTTGGCCACGAGTTCGTCGTGCGTGGGGTCACCAGTCGCGACGGCGTGGTCGAGGGCAGCGACGATCTCAGCATCCAGGCGGGTGGTGACGGGAACGCTCATGGCTTCAGTCTACCGCTCCCGTGTACATTTCGTACACACTGGGCGAGCCCTCACAGGACCCGGACGTCCGGCACCGTCCGGGGAAATGATGCTCCGATGCGCCGCACGGCCAAGCCGTCGAGCACCACGGACGAGAACTCAAAGGCGATCGCCTCGGGGCTCAACCGGCCGCCGGGGCGGTACCACTCAACCGTCCAGTTCAGCGCGTTCATCAGCATCATCGGCATGGCCGCGAGGTCGAGGTCGGCCCGGATCTTGCCGGCCGCGGCGGCCTCCTCCAACAGGTGCCGCCAGTACCGCGCGTACTCCCGCTGATCGGCCAGGCTCCGCTTCCGGACCTCATCAGGCACCTGCCCGAGGATCCGGACCAGGGCGGAGGTATAGGCGCGGCTCTCCAAGACCGACAGCAGGTGCGCCGCCATCGCCGTGCGCAGGCGGTCGATGTCGGTCGCTCCGGCGGGGAGGGCATCGACCGACTGGTGCACGAAGCCGGTCGTGCGCTCCCACGCCGCCCGGACCAGCTCGGCCACGAGATCTTCCCGGGATTCGAAGTGGTAGTAGAGGCTGCCCGCCTGCATGCCCGCCGCGGCGGCGATGTCGGTCAACCGTGCGCCGGCGTAACCCCGCTCCCGGAAGATCTTGGCCGCGGCGTCGAGGATCCGCGCCCGGGTGGCGGCTCTCCGGGGCTCTCCGGTGGTGCTGACCTTCGTGCCGTTGTCGCCGATACGGCCGATCGCCGGGAGGATGAGCCGCCGCCGGCCGCTGCGCCGGGCGGCGAGGCCGTTGAGGAACATGCTGGCGAACTGGGCGCCCAGCTCCTCGCTGCGCAGACCCCGGCCCGGTCGGTACCACTCGGTGGAGGCGTTGAGGCCTCCGATCATGAGCATCCGGACCGCGGAGAGATCGACGTCCGTGCGGATCTCGCCGGCGTCCTGGGCGGCCTGGAGCAGGCGCTGCCAGTAGGCACCGTGGTCCCGCTGGTCGGCCACCCGCCGCCGGCGGATGTCGTCCGGCACCTGCCCGATGATGCGGACGGTGGCCGAGGTGTAGTCCCCCATCTCGAGCACGCTGGCCAGATGGGCCTTGATCAGTTCAGCGAGCCGCTCGATGTGCGAGGCGCGCTCCGGCAGAGCGTCCACCCGCTCCCGCACGAAGCTGTTGGTCCGCTCCTGCCCCGCCCGCAGCACCGCCTCGACGAGGTCCTCGCGGGAGGCGAAGTGGTAGTAGAGGCTGCCGGCCCGCATGCCGGCGACGGCGGCGATGTCCGCCAGCCGCGTCCCGCTGTACCCCTTCTCCTGGAACACCTTGGCGGCGGCATCGAGGATGCGGGCCCGGGTGGCGCCGGCCTTCTTGCCCGATCCGTTCTTCGCTCGCGCCACCTGCTTCTCCGGAGTTGTCGAACCCGAAGCAGATTTTACCGGGGCGAACCACCAGACCGTGACCACTGGAAGCGAGAGATGTCAGCACATCCGGCGAGGGCGGAAAAGCCCTCACGGGCGCTGTTTATCGATCTACGAGAGGGCGCCGACCATCGCGCGGCCCTTCGCCGCTCTTGACCTGGACGGCTCCACCGCCCACCCTCCGCTCGTACCCCGCCCAGAACGGCTCACTCAGTTCGCGCTTCAAGATCTTGCCGTAGGCGTTCTTTGGAAGGGAGTCGCGGAATTCGATTGTCTTGGGCTTCTTGTAACCGGCCAGGTTCGCGGCGCAATGCGCGAGGAGTTCCGGCCCGGTCACCTGCTTTCCCTCCGTCGCACAGACGATGGCGTGCACGGCCTCACCCCAGTAGTCATCGGGAACGCCGATCACGGCGCACTCGGCCACGGCCGGGTGGGTGAGCAGGACCTCTTCCACCTCCCGGGGGTAGATGTTGTTGCCCCCGCTGACGACCATCTCCTTGGAGCGGTCGAGGACATAGAGGTACCCGCCATGGTCGAGCTTGCCGACGTCGCCGGTATGCAACCAGCCGCCCTTCAGCGCTTCTGCGGTGGCCCGCTCGTTGCGCCAATAGCCCGGCATGACGATGTCGCCCCGGACCAGGATCTCTCCGGTGCTGCCAGGGGGGAGTGGGTTGTCCTTCTCGTCACCGATGGCGATCTCTATCCCGGTTCGGGGTATCCCTGCCGAACCCAGCCGGTCGTCACCGCTCTGCCACCAGCGCAGGTGCTCAGCCTGGTCGAGATAGCTGATCGTGAGGGGCGATTCACCCTGACCGAAGATCTGCACCAGCACCGGACCGAACGCCTCGAGGGCCTGGCGGAGGTGATCGATGTACATCGGTGCCCCGCCGTACAGGATGCACCGAAGGGACTTGAGATCCCAGCGGTCGGGCTCGAACACCTCGAGCATCCGCACGATCTGCGTAGGCGCCAGGAAAGCGATGTTCGTGACCCTGAGTCCCTCGACGAGATCAAAGAGGGCGCACGGATCGAAGGCACGGGTGGGCAAGATCACGTTCTCTGCGGCCCGGGCGATCGCCGAGAGAGCGACCGTCCCGCTGCCGTGGGACAGGGGCGCGGCGTGCAGTACCACGTCGTCGGGTTGAAAACTGTAGATGTCGGCGAGATAGCCGACCACGAGGTTGTGTACGGTCCGGTGCGTCCACATGACGCCCTTGGGCCGTCCCGTGGTGCCAGAGGTGTAGAAGAGCCAGCACACGGCCTCGGGGTAGACGTCGACCGCCCGGAGCAGCGGTGTGCTGGCTTCGATGAGATCCTCGTAGCCATATTCGCCGTACGTCGGCGACGTCGAGATCTGAGCCAACAGATCGGGCATCTCGTCGGCGACGGCAGCCAGCCCTTCGTTGAATTCCTCGGTGTGGACCAAGGCTCGCCACCCCGAGTCCTGCCCGATGTAGGCGACTTCGCGCGGATGCAGGCGCATGTTGACGGGTACGACCACCAGACCGGCGAGCAGAGCGCCGTACACGGTTTCGAGGAGTTCGGGGCCGTTCCGCTGGAGGATGCCGACCCGGTCGCCGACCCGGAGACCGAGGTCCAGGAACGCCTGCCCGAGACGTGCGGCACGCTCGGCGAACTCGGCGTAAGTGAACACGCGGTCGTCATGGCGGACGGCCACTCCATCGGGATTCCTCATCGCCGCCTGCAACAGGAGCGTGGCACTGTTCATGATGGTCCTCTCCGTGGCCCTTGGGATATGCAGGCCTGCGATCTGGTCCCGTTGAGCAGCGGGTAGCGGCGAGAGCCACCAGGCCGACCGATGGTCGGTGGCTCAGCTTCTGGTGCGCAGAGCCGAAAGCCGGCTGAGGACGCGTTCGGGATACGCGTCGTCGGGAATCTCGCCGTAACCCAGTACCCGGTCGGGGATCTCCGGGGCGTCGTCCACACTCCAGAACGAGGGATTGAGCCCGCCCCCGCAGTAGGACGCCCCGACGAACTTCGTCAGCATCAGGAACGAGCTATCCGGACACAGGAGGACGTCGACCTCGTCGAGACCGGCAACGGAAGCGATCTGTGCTTCGCCGGCCCGCACCGCAACCGACCAGCTGTAGTGCTCGGCCAGATTCAGCAGAGGCCGATGCAGCTTGACGAGCTCATCCGCCGGAGCCGACTCGTCTCCCAGCACGTCGAGGACGACGGCCGACACCCCGGTGCTGGCGAAAGATCGGACCGCGTCAGCCAGGTACACCGCGACGCTGTCCACGTCGTCCGGATCGCCGTCCCACTCCGCCCCGGTGGCCTCGGCCGCCCAGCGCAGCCAATGTTCTCCGCTGTCGACGACGAGGACGACGGGATGATCCGGATACAACCCGTGTAGGGCGCTCACCACTTCGCAGGCCGTGCGGGTGGGCTCTTCCTGCTCCAACAGACGGCGGACCGCTCGTAGGAGCCGACCTCCGCGCAAGCTGTCGGCCACGGTGGGATCGCGGACGAGGGCGGCCCGGTGGAAATCACCGAGCCGCACCTCGATCACGTCGGAACCGAGCAGGCGCTGAGCTTGTCGGATGAGCTCGACGTAGGGGCCGGTTTCTGCCCATACGTCCTCACCCGGTGAGAACAGGCGGCGGGCATAGGCGACGCAGTCGAGCCACACGACGCACCCACCCGGCGCGCGGCTTTTCTCGAGAAGCCGGGCCATTCCTGTTGTCACGGCTGCGCCTGCCACTCTGCTCTCACTTCTCCTTGGACGGCTCGAGCTCGGCGATCTTCGCCTCGAGAGCCGCGATCTTCACGTCCTTGGGGTCGGGCATGTAGATCGCCTGGATGGCGTCCGCGGTCGTGAACGTGTCGGGGCCGCCGGCGTAGACGATGTTCGAGTCGCCCCAGGAGCCGTAGAACGGCAGGTGGACGGGGGGCTTGTCCGTCGTCCACGAGGCGACGAACTCGTCGAACGGGACACCCCGGGCCTTGCGAGCCTCACGCTCGGCGTTCCGGGCGGCCTCGGTCGCTTCGAGGTCTGCCACCATGAGCTCGGGGTCGAAGACGACCCGGTAGATGTCCCAGGCCGTCTCTTCCGAGATCAGCTCGTCGGCGAGGTCCTGCACGACCGCCGCCGGGTCACGCTCGAGCACGTCGCCGTAGCCGCCACCCGAGCCCTGGGAGATCATGTAGAGCTCGCCGCGCTTGCAGAACTCGAACTGCATGCCCATGTGGTGGGTCGTGTACGTCGCCTCCGGCCAGGGCTGCTCGTTCATGACCTCCTCGATGGTGTACCGGAAGGTGTCGGGCTTCTCCTTGAGGATCTCGTAGACGTCGACGCCCTTGACCTTTGACAGCGGGTAGGTGGCGCAGCCGTACCCACCGAACAGCCCGGGGACGTTGCCCATCTTGGCCCCGATGCAGCAGGTCATGAAGCCCCACAGGTCGCTGTCGTGGGTCGCCACCATCATCTGGAATCCCGACCCGCCGCGGTACTTCCCGAAGCCCTGGTTGTCCTTCATGAGGTGCTTGGAGACGATCTGCATGAAGGGAACTTCCTGCTCCATCGTCTCCTGCTCGGCGAGGTCGGCCATCGACGCGAAGATCGGGGCGATGGCGTGCTCCCCGTCACAGTCGAACTTGGCCCCGCCACCCATGCCGTTCAGGTCGGCGCAGAGGTTGCCGACCATCTCGCCGTACTGGGTGACCCCACCGAAGATGAAGGTGTTGATCATGTTGTACCAAGGGGCGACGACGCTGGTGTAGCGCTTCTCGGTCGAGTAGAGGAACTTCTGGATGGCGACCCAGCCGCAGGTGAAGGCCGGGAAGAACGTCATCATGCTCTGGGCGTTGGGCGTCGTGTAGGACGAGCTCAGCGCGGAGCGCTCATCGGTCAGGAACCGGATGGGAGCGAACACGGCCTGGTTGCGGGGTAGGTCGGGCCACACGAAGGTGAGGAAGATCTGGGCGATCATCCCCTTGAGTGAGGCCAGGACGGTGTTGTTGGCCCGGTTGGCGAACTCCGGGCTCGACCCGCGGAAGTCGAAGACGAGGTCGTCGCCCTCCTTGCGCAGCTCCAGCTGGATCTTCACCATCACGTTCTCCCGCAGCGTGGAGTCGGCGATGACGATGCTGCGGGTCACCCCGTCGGGCCACTGGGCGATGCGGCGGCGCGCCTCCTCCTTCGTGTCCTCCAGGGTGCGCCGGACGGTGGCGAGGAAGGCGTCGATGCCCCACTCGGCAATGGTCTCCTCCGTCCGCAGCTTGATCCGCATGCACGTGTGGAGCTTGGCCTTCATGTCCTCGTACTGCAGCTTCGGCTCCCGGACCGAGTTCTGCAGGAAGGTGACGAGGTCACGCTTGAGCCCGTAGTTCTCGCCGACCTTGAACGGGCTCATCTTGAGCCCTTCCATGTACGGGGACTCGGCCGCCGACGGCATCCCGCCCGGCTCCACGGCGCCGTTCTCACCTTCGTGGACCGTGGCCCCGGCCCAGCAGATCAGCTCGCCCTCGTGGAAGATCGGCAGGATGATGCTCTGGTCGGTGTTGTGGATGTTGCCGTACCGGGCGTCGTTGTGCATGAACACGTCGCCCGGCCGGACGCCGACCGTGGGCTCGTCCGTCCAGTACTTCTTGATGAACTTGACCGGGTGGTGCACCAGGGAGGCGAAGAGGAGCACGCCGCCGCTGCTGGCCAGGGCCAGGTCGCCGCTGGCGCTGAACAGGCCCGAGATGAGGTCACCCCACTTGGCTCCGGGGGCGGCCCCCATCTGCTCCATCATCTCGAACGACTCGTTGAGGCCGGCCTGGATCTCACCCCGGATGAGGCTGAACAGCGGCTGGTTGTCCAGCTGGGAGAGGATCTCCTCCTCCCGGGTGGTCCGGGGGGAGATGTCGTGGTTGAGCATGATCTCGGGATCGGGCCCGTAGAACAGGTTGACGTCGGAGAGGAACTGGCGCTCGAGGTCCTCGGTGCTGACCGGCGGGTCGGTCTGCTCGATGGTCACGGCAGGTCTCCTTGTCGTACGTCGTCTTGGATGCGTTCGAACCAGGCGGCACCTTCTTCGCCGATCATCGACAGGCGCCACCCCGGCTCGACCAGGTAGGTCGTGGTCGCCGCCTCCACCACGGCGGGCCCGGTGACGACGTCGCCGGGCGAAAGCGCATCGACCAGGTACACGTCGGTGTCGACCGGCTTGACGGAACCGCCGAAGTAGCACGGACGGATGGAGGCCGGCTTCCCGGCCGGCCGACGGTCGGTCGTCGGCTTGGGCAGCACCAGCGCTTCCGGCTCCAGGAACGAAGCCACCCGGACGGTCTGGATCCGGATGCCGGCCTCGGGAGATTCGGCGCCCGCTCCGAAGCGGGCCCCGTAGTCCCGGGCGAAGGCGGCGATCAGGCCCAGCACGTCGGAGATGTCCGTGAAGCGCAGGACGGGGCTGACGACGGAGGTGGTGGCCATCTGGTTCCCGTAGCGCATGTCGAACTCGAGCCGGTACTTGATCAGGTTCTCGGGCAGGCCCTGCCGGGTGAGGTCGTCGCGGCCGCGGACCTCGAGCTCCTCCACCGTCGTGTTGAGCTCGGTGAAGTCCTTGAGGACGGCCTGTGTGACGCTGTCGTAGAGGTCGATGTGCGTCGACGTCTCGTGAATGTGCAGCTGCTGCATGTTGGCCACGCCGAGGGCGCTGAAGACCGACGCCAGCGGCGGAACGAGGATCCTGTTGACGTTCAGCTCGTTGGCGATGCCGCAGCAGTGGAGAGGACCGTTCCCGCCGTAGGCCAGGATCGTGAACTTCCGGGGGTCGTAGCCCCGGACACCCAGCTCCTTGGAGATGCCGTTGGCCATGTTGCCGTCGGTCTTCTTCTTGATGAGATGGGCCGCCTTGACGAGGACGTCATCCGAGTCCTCCAGGCCCATCTCCTCGGCCACGTCGAGGAGAGCGCCCTCGGCCCGCTTCACGCTCAGCTGCAGCGAACCGCCGGCGTACGTGTCCGGGTTGAGGTAGCCGAGGATCAGGTCGGCGTCGGTCACGGTGGCGTGCCGACCGCCCCGGTCGTAGCACGCCGGCCCGGGGTCGGAGCCGGCGCTGGCCGGGCCCACCTCGATGGAGCTGAAGAGCCGGTCGTAGGAGGCGATCGAGCCGCCGCCGGCGCCGAGGGTCACCAGGTGGATCATGGGGATGGTGACGAGCCAGCGGTCGATGACCGGGTTGAAGTCGTACCACTTGATCCCACCGCCGGTGACGATGGCGATGTCGAAGCTCGTGCCCCCCATGTCGGTGGCGACCACGTTCCCGAGGTCGTACTGGTCGGCCAGCAGCTCGCTGGCGCTGACCCCCGACACCGGCCCCGAGTGGATCGTCTGGAGGGCGTGGGTCGAGTTCAGCTGCGCGGTCCCGCCCGTGCAGTGGATGACGAGCAGGGGCCGGCGGTGGCCCCGCTCCCGCAGCGCCGTCTGCAGCGAGGTGAGGCCGTGGTACATCTCGTTGTGCAGGTAGGCGTCGAGCACGGCCGACATCGTCCGGACGTACTCACCCTTGCGCCCGGCCACCTGGTGGGACAGAACGATCGGGATGGCGCCGAGGTTGTGCGACGGGTACTCCTCGAGGATCGCCTCCTCCGCCTCCAGCTCGTGGGCCGGGTTGACCACGGCGTTGACGAAGGACACCACGATGGCCTGGGCGCCCCGGTCGACCAGCTTGCGGACGGCGGTGCTGAGCCCCACCTTGTCGAGGGCGGCGACCTCGTGGCCCTTGTAGTCCATCCGCTCCCGCACGCCGGCGATGAGCTGGATGGGCACGAGCGGCTCGGGCCGCTTGGCGGCCGGCAGGTCACCCTGCTGGCGGAGGTCCAGGCCTTCGCCGTAGCCACGGCCGCGACTGAGCGGCACGCTGCTCTCGAAGCCCGCCGTGGTGATCAGCCCGACGGCGGGGCCGCTCCGGGCGATCAGGGCGTTGGTCCCGAGCGTGGTGGCGTAGCGGACGGACTCGATGTCGTTCAACACCTGCTCGACCGGCACCCCGAGCCGCCCGCAGGCGTTCTCCAGGGCGCTCATGAACCCGAGCGACAGGTTGTGGTGGGTGGTCAGGGACTTGGCGAACACCTGCTGACCGTCCCACGACAGGAGGCAGTCGGTGAAGGTTCCGCCGATGTCGACGCCGACGCGCTTCATGCTCCAGCCTCCTCGAGCGAGGCGACGTATCCGTCGGCCGTGATCTGACGCTGCTTCAGCGCGTCGATGTCGATCTCGATGTCGTGCAGCGGCGGGTGACCGGGAGGCAGGTACTCGACCTCCATCATCTGGCCGCAGTTCGGGCAGTAGTACTCCACGAGCTGCGACCAGGTCGGGTCCGGGCCGAAGGTGAACTCGTAGCGCTCGGGATCGATGATGGGCTTGTGCACCTCACGCGGGTCGCGGGCGTAGGCCAGCAGCCCTCGCTTGTAGTTGTCCCGGGCGGATCCCAGCGCCCGGTCGCATCGGCGACAGTGCCACCGCTCGGTCTCGAGCTCGATGCTCAAGTTTTCCGTGATGAGAACCTTCATACCGTTCGTCTCCCCTCAGGCCTGTCGCACCCAGATGTCCTGGTTTGCCGTCACCGCGAACCCCCAGCCGTCCTGAACCCTGCACGTGAAGTAGTCGTCCTCGATGAGGACCGGGCCGTCGCCCTTGGCGCCCGGCTTCAGATCGCTCAGCCGCAGGACCGGCACCTCGACCTTGGCCCCGGCCACCAGCACCGAGCGGTGGCCGGACGGCGCCGGCGCGCCGTTGCCGACGACACCGTCCTTCGCCGAGAACTCGAAGTGCCGGATCGGCTTCGTCACGGTCAGGTCGAGCCAACGGGCGTCACCCGCGGAAGCCTTGGAGTCCATGCCCCCTTCCGGCACCGGGATCGCGGCCGTCTTCTCGTCGGACCGCAGCCAGGCCTCGAGCCGGCAGTCGGCGAACTCGAAGCCTTCGGCGTACATGTCCCGCTCGGCCCGGTGCCGGAGCACGGTCAGCTTGTCGTTGACCACGTTGGCCGTCGCCTTGGACAGGGCGACCCGGTAGCTGTGGCTGATGTCGCTGAAACTGATGCCGAACGCACTGAGGACGGCGGCCAGCTGCGGCACGAGAACTTCTTTGATCCCGGCCGCCTCGGCGATGCCGCAGGCGTTCATGGGACCGGCTCCGCCGAAGGCGAGGAGGGTCGTGCCGTCGCCTTCCTCCGTGTGGCGGGTCACCGCGGCGGCGATCCGGCTGTTGTACGCCTCCTCCATCGCCACGAGGGCGTCCTCGAGCTTGAGCCCGAGGGGATCGGCGATCTTCTCCGTGATCGCAGTGGCGGCCCGCTGGGCGTCGAGGCTGAGCGTGCCCCCGAAGTAGGAGCTGGCGTCGAGGATGCCCATGAGCAGGTAGGCGTCGGTGATGGTGGGATCCGTGCCGCCCCGGCCGAAGCAAGCCGGTCCGGGCACGGCGCCCACGCTCTTCGGCCCGACGCGGATGCTGCCGTCGACCACGCTGAAGACGGAACTGCCGCCGACACCGCTGCTCTCGACGTCTCCGATTCGGAAGCTGACCGGGACGCCGGCCGTCTCGCCCGGGTCCTTCTCCGGGATCCGGCCGTCCTCGATGAGGGCGACGTCGGTGGTGGTGCCGCCGACGTCGAGGGTGACGACCCGGCTGAGGTCGTACTCCGCGGCCAGCGCGGCGGCGCCCTGGAGGCCACCGCGAGGCCCGGACCCGTGGGTCTTGATCGCGGTCGTCTTCGCCACCCGCGTGGAGGAGCCGTCGTTGCCGAACACGAGCAGCGGCCGGCGGATGCGCTCCTTGCGGAGCTGGTTCTCGGAGTTGTACAGGAAGCTCTCCATCGTCGGGTGGAGGAAGGCGTTCACGAGGGCGGACCACGTCCGGCGTCGGTCGTCGCCGTCCTCGACCAGCTCGTAGGAGTAGAGGACGGGGATGACGCCCAAGAGATGGCGGGGGAAGCGGCGCAGGATGGCTCTCTTGACCCTGATCTCGTCGGCGGGTCCGCCCGGTCCGTCGAGGCTGACCACGAGGTAGGCGGTGCCTTCGGCGACGAGGGCGTTGACCGCGTCGATGACCGTCCGGTCGAGGGAAGCGTCATCCGAGGCGTCGACCTCGGCGATCCGGTCCTCGACAAATGTGTTGAAAACGTCCCGCTCGGTCGGGCTGCTCTGCAGGGAATCGGCGGACCAGCCTTTGCGCACGATGAGGCCGAGGCGAGGACCGATTCTTTCCACCATGGCGTTCGTTCCGGCGGTGGTCGAGTACCGGATGTACTCCGTCTCGTGCAGGAGCCGGGTGAGGTCGGCCGAGCCGTACAACTTCCGGGAGGCTTCGGTCAGAACGTCGAAGAAGCACTTGGTGAGGTCGTACGGAGTAGTCAGCGACTTGGCGTGAATCACCTCGCTGTTGCCGATGACGCAAACGTCTGTGAAGGTGCCGCCGTTGTCGATGCTGACGAGATGTGCCACTCCGTCCTCCCTAACATTCCTCGGATGCCCTGCAGTATTTACGTTGCAGTACCAGCTGTACTCAAGTCCTTCAGTTAGTACCACAGCGTTGACGCGGCGGTCAACGAAAAAGGGGTCTAAACAGCGCAATCACGCGATGGCCGCCGGAGAAAAACATCACCGGCGCCGGCGTACGATCCACAGCGCGGCACCCGCGAGGAAAGCTCCGCCCGGCAGACCGCCCAAGGAGACCCATCCCATTATCTGGCGGCGTCCGGACGTGAGGGTCAGACGGCGCAGGTCGTTGTTGACGCCACCCACGGCGAGGAGATCCTCCTCGCCCGCCAACCAGTTGACGGCGTTCCCGAGCAATCGGCGGTTGCCGAGCTCGTCGAGGAACGTGGCCGTCGCCCAGTCCACGTCGGCGATGACGATGAGACGCGTGCGGTTGATCGCCGGCCCGCCGGCCTTGACCCTGCTCTCGCCCGTCGCGCTCAGCCGCGAGAGATCGGCCGCGCCGCCGATCACGACGGGGCCCGGCCGGTCACCCTTCTCGGGTTCGTAGCGGCCTTCCGTCGCACTGAGCTCGAGCCAGGAGGCGTCCGTGGACTCGAGCACCCGCGCCACGCTCAAGCCCTGCTCCTCGCTCGCCGCCGTGGTGACACCGCCGGCCGTGACGAGAGCCGCTCCGGGCACGTTGCTCACGATGGGAGCTTCGGTCGGGAACCGGTTGATGAGCAGGGCCCGGGGGTCCCCCGCCACACTGCGGTCCGGATCGACCACGACGCCGGGAAGGAACCGGAGCCCGAACGGCTGCGTCAGGGGATCGAGATCAGGGCCGTCCGGCTCCCGCAGGACGATCATCTTCCCGTCCGCCTTCAGGAAGGCGTGGAGAGCGGCGACCTCGGGGTCGCGCAGGGGGATGGTGGGGCCGAACAGCCCGATCATCGTGCACTCCGGCGGGATGAGCTGTGACGCCGTCAGGTCGATGGTCATCGTCTCGACACCGTTGGATTCCATGGCCAACCGGGCCGCGTCGAACCCGTAGGGCCCGGCGTCGTCCAGGAACCGTTCACCATGGCCCTGCAGGGCGCAGAGCGTCTGCGGGCGGGCCCGGCCCAGCCGTTGGATGGCGCTGGTGACCGGGAGCTCCATGATCGGGTCGACGACCTCGCGGCGCTCGCCCACCTCCACGACGGCCTGGCCGTTGTCGCTGATGCCGAGGCTGTAGGCCTCCCCGCGGTAGCGCTCGAAGTCACGCAGCCGGTAGCTGACCTTGGACGACGTCCGTGCGTACTCCTTCAGCAGGACCCGGTAGTCACGGGCCTGCGGGCTGTTGGCCGCCTCGAAGAGCGTGATGCGGGCGGGGCCGTCGAGATTCCGGAGAACGTCGCGGGAAGCGGCCGACAGGGTGTACCGGCCGGTGGCGGTGACGTCGAGGATCGTGTCGACGGGGAGGACGGCCCAGTTGGCGGCCAGGCTGCCGGCGACGAGGGCCCCCGGGACCAGCGCGGCGCGGGCCCACCGCGCCGTCCTGCGTGCGAGCTCGGAGAAGCCGGCCAGGACGAGACACAGCAGCGTGCCCGAGACGAAGTAGACGACGTCGGAGAGTCGGGGCGCGCCGCGCGAGAAGCTGTCCAGCGGATCGACGAACGACAGCTTCCCGAGACCGGGCACCGCGTCGGCGAGCTGGAGACCGATGAGGATCGCGAAGCTGGCGAGCCCGGCCGCCACCGAGGTCGTGGTCACCGCGCTGGTGAGGGTCCCGACCGCGCCGAACAGCGCGATCGACAGCAGCGCCCCGCCGTAGGAGGCGACGAGCGGTGGCCAGTCCGGGGATCCCCAGGCGGCGAGGAACACGACGTACACGAGGCTGACGGCGAGGAAGGCGGCGAAGAGGCCGCAGACGGCCAACCACTTGCCCACGACCATCCCGAGGGGATCCACCGGGTGGGCCAGGAGAACGTCGACATGGCGGGTCCTGCGCTCCTCCGCCAGCGTCCGGCTGGTGACGACCGGCACGGTGACCAGCAGGACGTACGACAGGTTGGGGAACCAGAAGCGCATCGTGGCTTCCCGGGTCCCGTCGACGACGATGAAGAACGTGAGCCCGGTGAGGAGGAGGAACGCCACGGCGACCCCGTAGAGCCAGGGCGTGGCGGCGTACGAGTGGAACTCCCGCCGCAGGATCCGCCAGGCCCCGGTCACGACGCTCCTCCGGCCACGGCGTTGAGGAACGCGACCTCGAGGTCGTCGGGGACCGGCGCCAGCTCCTGCAGCACCCACCCCTTGGCGCTCACGGCGGCGGCGATGGCCTGACCCACCTTGGCGTTCTCCACGACGCAGGTACCGTCGGCGGTGACCTCGATCACCCCCGGCACGCCCCGGAGCAGCGCCTTCAGCGCCTCTGGAGCCGCCTCGGGGACGACGAGGCGGAGGCGAGTCGCGCCCAGGCTCTGTACGGGACGGCTCGCCACCACGGCACCCTGGTCCAGGATCACCACCCGGTCGCAGATCGCCTGCGCCTCACCGAGGAGGTGCGTGCTGAAGAGGATTGCGGCTTTGGGCCTGATCTCCCGCAGCAGCGTGCGCAGGCTCACCATCTGCCGGGGGTCGAGCCCGTCGGCCGGCTCGTCCAGCAGGATGACGTCGGGCTCGTGGACGATGGCGGCCGCCAACGCGACCCGCTGCCGCTGGCCTTTGGAGAGCCGGCCGTTGAGCCGACCGGTCAGCTTGGCCGCCCCGGTGCGTTCCAGGGCCTCGGTCGCCGCCGGGCGCCGCCGCCGACGCGGCAGCCCGGCCAGAGCGGCCATGTAGGTGACGTAGCGGATCGCCGTCTCCTCCGGGTACAGCGGAGGCGCCTCGGGCAGGTACCCGATCCGGGCCCGGGCCGCCTTCTCCGACGCCGGGTCGAGGCCGTCGAGATCGACGGTGCCCTCCGCGCTGGGGAGGAGACCGGCGAGCCGGCGGATCAGGGTCGACTTGCCGGCCCCGTTGGGCCCGAGCAACCCGAGGATCTCCCCTCGGACGAGATCCAGATCGACCCCGTGGAGAACGGTGCGCGGGCCGTAGCGGACGACGAGACCCCGGGCCTGCATCATCGTGGCCGTCACGTGGTCAGGAGCGACGACGACCGGAGTGGCGCCGGCGGCCGTCGTGGGCGTGGGCTCGACCCGTTCGGCGAAAGACATCGCCCTACGACCTTCAGTTGGCTTTCGACGCCGTGGTGCGGCTCGCCGCGCCCTTGGCGTCGTCCAGGTTGATGGCGTCGTCGGGCAGGAGCGCGGCCTCGAGCATCTGGGTCAGATAGCCGTTGCTCTCCCGCAGCGCCCCGACGGCCCGCTCCATCTCGCCGATGCGCTCGAAGACCATCCGGTCGTCGTGGGACCGGAGGCCCACGAGGCCGAGCCCGATCAGGGCGATCGAACCGATGCCGGCGCTGAGCAGGTACGGCATCTGGAGGGCGGTGTCGGACTCGTCACGGACACCGGCGTAGCCGATCAGGGCGACGACCATGCCGGCGGCCACGAGGGCGAGTCCCAACCAGAGACGGGTGCGGTCTTTCAGGGCGAACATGGTTGCATCTCCTTTACAGGGGGTTACCGAATCCGAGGGACGGACTTCAGCGGGCGACGGAGAGCCGGAAGGCCACGACCAGCAGGAGGGGCACGGCGATCAGGCCGAGGTAGATCGTCTCCATCCACTGGTCCGTACCGGGTCCGGAGTCACCGACCGCGCCCGCCCGAACCGCTCGGAGCACCGCCCTCGGCGCCGGCGCCGACGCCGGGCCGGTCGTGGCCAACGTCGAGCCGGAGTCCCCGGCGGCCGCGGAGAGCCCGCGGCCAGACGAGAGGCTGGCGAGCTCCGAGTAGTAGGACCCCTGCGACGACGAGCCGATGGACGGGTACGAGGCGCCGCCGGGCTCCGCGCTGTCGAGCGAGCCCATGGCGCTGCCCGTCCCGAACGGCTCGGAAGCGGCTGGGTCGACCGAGCCTGGGGCGTCCGGAGCCGGCATCGCCGCCGAGGACGGGTTGAAGGGATCGGAGATCGGTTCGGGCCCACTCGACGGGCCGGGCTCCGCGGCGGGCTCCGAGGAATCGTCGGCGCGCCGGGCGGCGATCTCCACGTTGGCTCCGCCGACCTCGAAGGAGCCGCCGGAGAACCCCTGCGGGTTCGCCGCTCCGAACTCCTTGTTGTTGTAGACGACCTGCAGGAGCCCGGACTTGACCTCGATCGACTGGCCGTCCTCACCCGGCACGGCGGTCGCCTGCGTCAGGCGGATGTCCTCGATGCTGGCGGCGGCCAGAGCCTGGCGCAGCTGCGCCTGGGCCTCGTCTTTCTCCGCCTCGCCCTGCGTCTGCTCGCCGAGCGTGATGCCCTTCTCGGTGATCTCCACGGGCGTGTCGTTCACCGAGGCGCCCTCGATGGAGGTGTACCCCACACCCTGCGCCTCGCCGGGCTCGCCCGGGATCAGCCCGTAGGCCCGCGACGTCAGCGAACGGATCTTGAGCACCTTGGCGATGACGAGGTTCTCGAGCACGCTCATGGACTCGACGTCGACGCCCTGCTCCACCGGCCCACCCCGGGAGAAGACCACACCGTCCTCGACGGTCAACTGCTCGGGCACGTCGACGTGCTGCAGCTCGAAGATCGCCGAGCCCGACGGCGCCTCGGTGGCCTTGGCGTGCGCCCGTCCGTCGACGACGGCACCGTTGGCGGCGGTCGTGACGGGACCCGCGAAGGTGCCTTCCCGGGGCTCGGAGGGGTACAGACCGACGGCCTCACCCGGGAAGGTGGGGATGATGCCCTTGCCCCCCGACCCGCTGCCTGCGCCACCGCCGATGCTCGAACCCCACGCGTAGCTGGTGGCCAGGCCCCGCTGGAACACCGATGCGAGGGCGAACACCGTGGAGGGCTTGGTGACCTGGACCTGCGCGCCGATCAGCCGGTCGCATTCGACGGCGGCGATGAACGCGCAGCCGGTCGCCAGCTGAGCCTGCCCGGCGAGGTCGAAGTCGGCGAACTTCTCGCTGAACTTGAAGGCCGGATCTTCCTCGCCGTGTGCCGGCATCCCCGCCAGCACGAGGATTCCCGCCGCAATGGCCACAATGACTCTTCGCACTTTTTCCTTACCTCCGGCTAGCCGAAGCGTGCCGGTCCTTGGGGCCAGCCCCGAGATAGGCGCTTCGGAGAACGTCGACTTTCTGCATGAGCGTCTTGGCGTCGCCTTCGTAGACGACTCGGCCCTTCTGGAGTAGGTAGGCCCGGTCCGAGATCTCCAGCGCCGCAGGCGCCGCCTGCTCGACCAGGAGGAAGGTCATCCCCCGCTCCTGGTTGAGCCGAACGATCATGGCGAGCAGGGTCTGGACCATCTTGGGTGCGAGCCCCAGGGACAGCTCGTCGATCAGCATCAGCTTCGGCTCCGACAGCAGAGCTCGGCCGATGACGAGCATCTGCTGCTCGCCCCCGGAGAGCTTCCCCGCCGGCTGGCGGCGCCGCTCCTTCAACAGTGGGAAGTAGTCGAAGATCGGGGCGAACCGCTCCTCGGCCCCCCTCCACCGGACGGCACGGCAGTAAGCGCCGAGGAACAGGTTCTCCTCGACGGTCATGCTGGGGAAGACTTTCCGCCCCTGGGGGACGAGGGCGACGCCCCGGGTCACGACCTCCGCCGCGCCCGTCGGAAGCGGCTCGCCGTCGAAGACGATCTCGCCGGTGCGCGCCAGCGCACCGCCGATGGCGTTGAGAGTGGACGTCTTGCCGGCGCCGTTGGGCCCGATGAGCGAGACGATCTCCCCGCTGCTCACGTGCAGGTTGATGCCGGACACGGCGCGCACCTGCCCGTAGTGGACCGTGAGGTCGCTGACTTCAATCATCCTGGCCTCAATCATCGTGGGGCCTCCCGAGATAGGCGTCGAGCACGTCCTGGTTGTTCTGGACCTCGTCCGGGGTCCCGCGGGCGATCACCGTGCCGAAGTCGAGCACCGTGATCTGCTCGCACACGCCCATGACCACGCTCATGTCGTGCTCGATGAGCAGGATGCCGAGGCCCAGCTCCGCCAGGACCCGGAGCAGCTCGACGAGCACGAGCGCCTGATCCACGTCGAGGCCCGAGGCGGGCTCGTCCAGCATCAGCATGCTGGGGGCGGCGCACAGCGAGCGGGCCAGCTCGACGACCCGCAGGTCACCGAAGGCGAGGCTTCCCGCCGGTACCCCGAGGCTTCCCTTGTACCCGACGAGATCGGCGATCTTCTGGGCCCGTTCGTCCCGGGAGAGGCCTTGCAGGGTCGAGTCGAAGATGTAGGACCGTTGAGCGGAGTCGGCGACCTGGCACCCGAGCGTCAGGTTGTCCAGCACGGACAGACTGCGGAACAGCCGGGGCGTCTGGAAGGTGCGTCCGAGGCCGCGCCGGGCCCGGAAGAGGGGCGTGTCGACGGAGCGCAGCGGGTGGCCGTCGAAGGCGATGGTGCCGCGGTCGGGCGTGAGGAGCCCGGACAGGCAGTTGAAGAGCGTCGTCTTGCCGGCGCCGTTGGGACCGATGATTCCCGTGACCTCACCTCGGCGGGCGCTGAGGGTCAGATCCCGCAGGGCGTGGACGCCTCCGAAGTGGATGGCCATGCCCGCCACGTCAAGGATGTCCGTCCTGTCGACCGGCCGGCGGGCCCCCTCGAGGCCGGCCAGATCCAACGTGTACTCGTCGGCGTCCATGCGCCGGGCGAGCCGGGCCCGGTGGCTGCCCCACGCCTCAACCTTGCTCTGGTCGAACCTCATCCTCTCCGGCGCGGAGGATCCGTTCGACGAGCCGTGGGCCGAGTGACCGCCGACCGGGGCGGGCACCGCCGTCCGCTGGCGGCGGTGGGCCCACACCACGGCGGCGAGTCGACGCCGGGCATTGGGATCGAGAGCGCTCATGCCTGCCCCTCCACCCGGGTCCAGAAGCGCTTCCCGAGAGCACCGAGCCCACCGGGAACCTTGACGATGAGGAGGAGCGAGATGACTCCGTAGAAGAAGAAGTCGAACTTCGTGAACCGCCCCTCGCTCAGGGTCTCCAGGTACTTCGGCAGGGCCCCGAAGAGGATCCCCGCACCGAGCGCACCGCCGATCGACCCCATCCCGCCGGCGAGGGCGAACCCGAAGAAGAGGATGGCGAGGCCGGGCTGGTAGTAGATCGCCGGGATGTTCAGCTGGAGGAGTGCGAAGAAGCAGCCCGCCAGCGTGGCGATGGCGCCCGAAAGGCACACCACGAACAGCTTGTAGGCGGCCGGCGAGTGGCCGAGCGTCCAGAAGGCCGTTTCCGAGTCACGCATGGCGGTGATGGCCATGCCGAGCCGGGATCCCCTGATGGCGTAACAGATGCCGGCCACGATGACGAGGGAGGCCAGGATCACGTAGTAGAGGCGGGTGTCGTTGTTGACGAGGAACTCCGGTCGGATGATCCGGCCCTGCTCGTTGGCGCCCGCTCCCATGTAGTCGTCGAAGATGACCCGTTGGGCCATGTAGCCGAAGGCGAGGGAGGCGACGACGAAGTTCACGCCCCGCAGGCGGAGGGCGAACATCCCGATGATCAGCGAGACGGGGATCGACGACAGGGCCACGAGGGGCACCACCAGCACGAACGGCACACCATTCGTCTGGAGGATGCTCGTGGCGATCAGGCCGAAGCCCATCTGGGCCACCACGGCGAGCGAGATCTCGCCGATCCACCCGAGCACGGACACCGCCAGAACGGCCATCGCGTAGATCAGGCCGAGACACAGGGCGTTTGCCGGTCCGGCCCATTTGAGCCCGTTCGGGCCGATCAGCAGGACGACCGTCAGCAGGGCGATCCCGGCCGACCGGGCCACGAGGGCACGCTGGGTCAGCGCGTGGCGCGGCCGGAACCCGGGCAGGAACTTCCACTTCCGGGAAGCGGCGTCCGCGGCGCTGATCTCAGCGTCGGCATCGGGTCGGAGATCGACGACGGCGCTCATGCGGCCACCACCGGGGCATCGTCGAGGATCGTCTTGCGGCCCTTGCCGGCCCGCACCATGAGGACGAGCACCATGAGGGCGAACGGCCAGGAGTGCTTGAGCCAGGCGAAGTCGCCCCAGTAGATGTCGCTGGCCGACTCCAGGACGCCGAGGACGAGGGCGCCGGCGATCGTCAGCGGCAGTGAGACGAGCGCACCGATGAACGCCACGGTAAGCGCCTTCACGGTGAGCAGCGTCAGCGAGATGTTGTCGAGCAGAAGGATCGGGGCGAGCAGCATCGTGGTGAGAGCCGAGAGGCAGAACGACATCGTCCATACGGTCCGGCTCACCATCTGGTGCCTGATCCCCATGAGCGGTGCGGCCGACGGATCGTCGGAGATGGCCCGCATCGCCAACCCGATGCGCGTTTTCCGCAGCATCCAGTACAGCCCGATGGAGCACAGGGCCAGCGACCCGATGAGCAGGATCTGGTCATAGTTGATGTACTGGTCGTTGGCGAACGACGCCTTCACGCCCTTGTTGAGCAGCGGCGACGGGAGCACCTGGAAGACGTTGTTCGTCCACCACGGCGGCATGAACGTCACACCCTGCAGCAGGACGTAGAGGCCGAGCGTCGCTCCCGTCTGCAACGCCGGCTGTCCCGCCAGGCGCTGCACCACACCCCATTCGAAAAACAGGCCGAGCGATCCGGCGAAGAGGATGCCCACCAGGACCCCGAGGTAGTAGGGAACACCCCGCAGCGTGATGAGGTCCCAGGCGATGTAGGCGGACAGGACGCCGATCCCGCCGTGGGCGATGTTCAGAACGCCCGTCGTCCTGTAGACGAGCACCATGCCGATGGCGATGAAGCCGTATACCGCCCCACCGATCAGTCCGATGATGAGGACCTGCAGCAACTTCTCCATGCTTCAATATCCCCTTCGTCCGCTCCATGCCCTCAGCCGGATTGGAGACTCTGCGCGGGGTCCGTGTGGGCGAGGCGGGGGAGGCCGCCCCGCCCACATGACCGGTGACCGACCTGCGGCTGCTACTTGAGGATCGTGCTTCCGTCAGGCTTGTTGACCGGGTCCTGGAACGGCCCGGCGAAGTACTTGAACCGCATGCCACCACCCTCCTTGGGGGCGTTGTCATCCTTCGCCAGCTTCAGGAGGTAGATGGTGTGGTTCCCCCGGTTGCTGGGCTTCCAGTAGTCCACCTTGGCGCCGAGGCCGAGGTCGAAGACCGTCGTCTTGTCCAGCTCGTCCTTGAGACGGGTCCGGGTGACGTTCGCTCCCAGCTTCCTGATCGTCTCGACGAAGAGGTTGGCTCCGGAGTAGCCGGCCTTCGTCCACGTGGCGTGGTGGATCTTCGGGTAGTACTTCTCGACCAGCTGCTTGTACTTGAAGTAGTTCGGGTCACCCTGGCCCTTGGCCTCGCCGACGTCGTTGGGCGTCCAGTGGGTGGCCGAGATGGTGCCCTCGGCCCAGGGACCGGCGAGGCCGGGGATCTCGTCGAAGTACACGGCGGCGCAGCCCTGGAAGCCCATGGGCGGCTTGTAAGCCTGCGAAGCGGCCTCGCGGACGAACTTCACCCAGAGGCCGGGTTCCCCCATGAACGTGGTCAGGTCGACATTGGCCGCACGGGACTTGGCGACGAAGGTCGCCGTGCCCGGGTCGTCGAACGTCCCCGCCTGCTCGACGAGGATCTTGCCGCCGAGCTGCTCGAAGTACTTCGTGTACCCGTCGCGATACGCCCGGCCCGAGGGGTTGTCGAAGTAGAGGATGGCCGCCGTCTTGGCGCCCTGCTCCTTGATGGCGTACTCGGCCATCACGTAGCCCTCGACCGTCGAGCTGTTCCCGGCCGGCCAGGCCCACTGGTGGCCGTACTGCGCCTCGCCCCACCCGTCGGGAGCGACGTTGGGCACCTTCACCTGATCGGTGTAGGTGGCGAGCGGGTCGGTGGTGGCTACCGTCATCGTGCAGCAGAAGGCGAAGATCTTCTCCCGCTCCACGAGGTCCTTGGCGGCGTTGATGCCCTTGGTGCCGTCCCAGGCGTCGTCCCGGACCTTCACGTCGAGCTTCCGGCCGTTGATGCCGCCGGCGTCATTTGTCGCCTGGAGCACCGCCTGGGGGGCCCACGAGATGTCGTCACCCACCGAGGCGACCGGCCCCGAGAGGATGCCGATGTGTCCCACCTTGATGGCCGTCTCGGAGACGCCGATGTCACTGGCAGGGTTACCGCCGCCGGGCGCCGGCGCGGCGGGCGTGCCCGGTGCGGGTGCGCCGGGGGACCCGGGCGTGGGC